>DAISHM010000135.1:1029-4873 GCA_036822535.1 Candidatus Caenarcanales bacterium | reverse complement strand
AATCAAGTTCTGCCCACTCATATTCTGCTAACTCGTGTAACCACGCTGGGAATTGAGTTTTACGAAAACGCAGCTTAAATTTAAAACTCTTTAAATAAAGTGGGAAATTTTTAGTTAGCTGTAAATAAATCCCAGATTTACTCGGGAAATTATGATAAAAGTCTAAAACTACTTCCGCCCAATAGTCTTTTAATATTTTATAAGACAGTGGGAAAGCCTCTTTAAGAGTAAGACTTAATTTCTCTAACGCAAAACCCTTATAAATACTAAGTTCTCTCTGTGTTTCTAAACTAAGTATTTTAGGATTAGGTTTTTTACCCGTAAAGTATTTTTTTATTTCTTGCTGAATTTGATATAAGTTCGGCATTAAGCCTTATTTACCCGCTTTAACCGAGGTTTGATAACTCATCATCTAGTAAATCTAGATCATTTGCTAGGCTGTTATTTTTTGTAGGATTTTCCTGAGGTACTTTAATAGAAGGATTCAGGAGAGAATCAGTTAGACTGCTCTCTTCTAGATTCAGTGCTGCTGCTGGCTCTGCTTTTAAATCATCTGAGTTTAATTCCTTAGTTTCTGCTTTACCTGTAAGCTGAGGCTCTGAAGCAGATACCGCAAGATTTTCACTAGAATCATCGTATTTACTATCCATGATTTTCCGAATCTGCTTTAATTCATATATTAATGACAGGAAACCACCTTCAGCATCAAAATTACTGTCTCTCTCTAATAGAACGGCTTTCACCCTAGTTTTTTTTATAACATAAGAGAATAAATCTAAAACCAAATCAGAGACTGGCTCACTATGTGAATCTAAAAGCTTAATCCTACTTACAGGTGACTTCGCAGAAGCTTTTTTAAAACCACCTAAATGTATTTGCACTACCCTCTTTAAATCTAAATCATCTAGAAAAGGTTTCGGTAAATAGCGGTGATTTACTGAATTTACTAATACGTTATTCAGATCTAAAAGTAAGCCACAGCGAGCTTTTTCTAAAACAAGATTAATAAAAGTCTGCTCCCGTAATTCACGCAAGCCATATGTAGTGTAATAACTAGGATTTTCAAATAAAAATGGGAGCTGAAAGTAATCCTCTAAATACTTAATATTATTGGCAATAACTTCAGTAGCCTCCTTAGTAAAAGGAACTGGTATCAGTTCCTGAAGATAATCAGAGCCTATACGAGAGTTACTAAGATGATCAGAAAACCAAGGTGCTTTAATCTCTTGAAAAAGCTCCTTTAAAGCAGCGAGTAAATAAAAATCAAATTCTAGGCGTTTTTTGTTTTGTGGGGCAGTACCTATACTTAAATTAACCCCATGTGGAATAAGGGGGACTCCCGATGCTAAGACTTCTTGAAATCTTTCGCGAGGCAATCCCCCATTATTAACATAGTTTTCTGGAATTATTTCCAGCCATTGAATTAGTGTTTGTTTTGGAGTGGACTCTAGATAGCTGAGAATATCTTTTTGAATCTCATTTCTGAGGCCAATCCCTAAGCCATAAAATTTAAGCTTATTAGTGAGCACTCTTCTCTGGCGCAGCAGTAGTAGCAGCTGGGGCAGCAGCAGCTTCTTCAGTAGCTGGAGTTTCAGCAGTAGCTTCCACTTCTTCTACATCAACCGCTTCAACTTGATCCTCTACAGTCTCTGGTGCTTTGCTTACGTTACAAGCGTTTAGTAAGCTTGTGAAACCACAAACAAGAACTAGTGATGTAAAGATTTTTAATAGTTTATTCATTAGATATCTCCTTATCTTTTCTCTAGATATTCTATCCTATCAAGGCTATTCAGCGATTTAATTTTTGCAGAAAAATATGTATTTTTTGTAAAATATGCGTCAGCATTGAATTATGATATATTAATATAAGATTAAGTTGTAAAAATCTCGGATTTTTATCATCGAAAAAGGCATATTTTTATGACTAAACAAAATAATCAAGAAAGTTATTTTGTTCTAGCTTCTCCGCGAGATGATGGTAGATTGGCTGTTTTATGCAGAAATTCTGGCCCTTATTTAGGGCCCGCCCTCTGTACTAGTAAAAAAGATGCGATGCGCTTAAAAACTAAGCTCGCTAATGACCCTAGAGGCTTATCTAATGAGAATGCTGTGGCCATTATTCGCAGCCTCTATGTCTACGAATTACACGCTGGTGCAAGACCAGTCTGGGATACGGAATCTCTCTGGGCCTATATACCTACAGAATTAGCCCGCTGTGTTGAATCACAGAGTTTCTTTGCTAGATAGAAAGTATCCACATATCTTTAATGGCCTAGAAGTTTTTGAAAAATCTTTACTGCCTGCTGTATATTCTGAGCCTCTAAAATTTGAATTTTTAAGTTACTGAGCTGTAAACGCATTTCAGTATTTAAAACTGGTGTAATCGCATATTTAAAACCTAGTTTCTGACTTTCTTTTAGCCTTATCTCTAAATTAGATATTTGACGAATCTCACCAGCGAGGCCTATCTCCCCTAGCGCAATTAAATCATAGAGAGCTGCTAGATTATCTTTTTTCTCAAGTATCGAAAGAGCGATAGCTAAATCTGAAGCAGGCTCTTTAATACTAAGACCACCAGCTACGCTAACATAGACATCTTGCTTACTTAAAGGCAGTTTTAGATATTTTTCCATAATCGCAAGTATTTGATGTAACCTCGTAAAATCTATACCATTAGCCACGCGGCGAGGATTATGCTGCTCTGAATGAATTACTAACGCCTGTACTTCACAGAGCAATGGCCGGCGGCCCTCTTTAATCGCAGTAACCACTCCAGCTGCTCTTTCGTTAAGGAATATCTGTGAAGGATCTTTAACATCCTCTAAACCACTTTCTTTCATTTCAAATACAGCTAATTCATCAGTGCTCCCGAAACGATTTTTAATCGAACGTAAAAGCCTCAGAGAGCCATCCTTAAGCAGCTCGAACTGAAGCACTGTATCTACCATATGTTCTAATAATTTAGGCCCCGCGATATCACCATCTTTATTTATGTGACCTACTATAAATAAAGGCAGTGCTAAGGTTTTAGCGATTTTATTTAAATTAGAACAGCATTCTTTAATTTGAGTTATATTACCTGGAATAGAATCTAGATTAGGGTTATAGATAGCTTGAATGCTATCTACTATTACTAAATCCGCTTGAGATTTTTTAATAGCCTCTATAATTTTTTCTAAATTACTTTCAGTGTAGACTAGAATCCGCTCAGCTACACGCTCATCCTCTTCTATAGATCTAAGCCTTAAAGAACGAATTTTAAGTTGCGAGGAAGACTCCTCGGCACTAACGTAGAGAGTCTTTAGATTTTTAGCAGCAAAAAAAAAAGCTAACTGCAAAAGTAAAGTAGATTTACCTATCCCTGGCTGCCCGCCAATTAAATTTACACTAGCTGGAACTATGCCTCCACCGAGAACACGGTCAAATTCTTCAGAACCAGTATTTAAACGTTTTATATCTGATTCTTCAATCTCACTTAATTTTTTTATTTCATCTTCAGAACTAACAAAGAGGCTGTGCTTAAGAGCTGGAGACTTAGACTTGCTTTTAGATACAGCTTCTTTCTCTAAACTACCCCAGCTAGCACAGTTAGGACATTGACCAAAATAACCATGAGCCTCATGTCCGCAGACATTGCAGACCCAAATAAACTTACTCATTAAAGACCCACTGAAAAGTAATTACAGAATAAAAAACCATTACTCCATTAAGTTCTAGTAAGGAGAGACATTATCACCAATATCAGTGACTAAATCCTCTCTCTCTTCATCAAACTGTTTGAATTGCTTCTTCGCTACTTTATCAGCGACCTTCGCGTATCTAAGTGTAGTTCTTATATCGCTGT
>DAISHM010000135.1:0-1019 GCA_036822535.1 Candidatus Caenarcanales bacterium | reverse complement strand
AAACCCTGATATCTATATAGCCTACTCTTTCTGTACAGAAAGTATGTCTGAGCTGATGTATAGTCAAAGCTGTGCCATCTGGATTTTTCAAATCATCTGAAGCCTGCTTAAATAGCTGGTTTGCACGGTGATAACCTAACCTAGTACCATTATTAGTAGTAAATAAAGCACCCTCTGAGTGAAGCTTTCTAGCTTCTTCCACGGTTCTTGCCTTAGAGACCACAGCCCTCTCTGGGACTCTCTTCTCCATATACTTCTTAAATAGCTTCTCACTAGATTTAGATAAATAGGTAATCCTTGCTTTATTACCCTTCCCTTGTCTAATCTGAATTACACCATTTTTTATATCTTGAACATTTAAAGCTAAAGCTTCTGAAATTCTCAATCCGCTGCTGTAAAGAAGATCGAATAAAAACTCCTCTCTCACAGACCTCGCTCTAGATAAAATAACATTTACAGTTTCCTTATCTAAATAACGAATTATTTCCTTACTGTTAGCCTCTCCCTGATCCTTCATAGGCTTGCGGCGCTCTATTCTTTTCATCGGATTATCATTCAGGATACTTGCCTTAAGTAAATAGTTAAAGAAACAGCTTAAAGTAGCATAGTGACGATTCTGCGTAGCGACACTAACCCTCTTCCCCGATCTAGTAGAAAGAGCATTAAGGTATTCTTCTAAATTCTCCTTAGTGATTTCACGTAAATCTCGTTCACCAAAAGCATTTGTGAAGTTTTCTAAATCAAGGCTATACGCCTTCATCGTATCGTTATCTTTCTGAATTTTCTTTAAATAATCTTCAACATATTGCGACGTTTTCATAAGATCCATATTGAGCTTCCCCTTTAAGATTTTCAATGAAATAGAAAATCATTGTTAAAAGTATATAATACATTAAAATCAAATTTTCTGGCTGATCTTTTCGCAAGTTATCTTGAAATTTTATCTTTTGTCAAAGATTCTTCAAGAGCAAGAATGATTATTATTGCAGGGTTTGAGCGAATTGAATAGGTATTGCACA
>DAISHM010000134.1:0-4875 GCA_036822535.1 Candidatus Caenarcanales bacterium | reverse complement strand
TTAGCTTCTCTGCAATAAAATTCTGAGTGACTGATAATCTATTTTTTAATCCCTTAAACCAATCAGCAAGATCTTCTATAGATAGTTCGCAAAGCTCTTGAATATTTTTATCAGCAACTCTAATAGCCCTCGCTTCTTTCCTTAATCTTGATCCATTACAAGCAGGACATGGTTCTTCGATCATAAACCTTTCTATATCTGCTTTCCACGAATCAGAATTAGATTCTTTATACCTACGATCTAACTGATTAACTACGCCCTCGTATAGCACCGAATAGGGAGAATAACCTAAACTAGGATATTTATCAGTATTGATAATGATGTAATCATCTTCTAAACCATAAAGAATTATCTTCTTTACATCTTCACTTAGATCTGCATATTTTTTAGTTAAAGAGAATTTTAGTTTTTTAGAAAGTCCCTCTAAAAGAGCATCATAATAAACATTATTAGTTTTAGCCCAAGGTGCTATCGCACCTTCTTTTAAGCTTAATTCTTCATTCGGTACTATAAGCTCAGAGGAAAAGCTTAATTCCACCCCTAAGCCAGAACAGTCTGGGCAGGCACCATGTGGGGTATTAAAACTAAATAACTTAGGATCTAATTCTGGGATACTGCCATGGCCGTTAGGACAAGAATAAAGTTCAGAATATAATCTATCTGTGTAATTATCATCATCACGAATCTCAGTAATAATAACCTTAGACTCGCCCTTTTCTAAAGCTAGACTAACACTATCACTAATACGGCTTCTAGAACTCTCCTTCACTATAATCCTATCTATAACCAGCTCTATATCGTGCTTTTTATTTTTATCTAATTTGATTTCTTCCTCTAGCGTATATAAGACTCCATCGACCCTTACACGCATAAAGCCCTCTGCTTTTAAGCTAGAGAACAGGTTTTGATGTTCACCTTTTTTAGCTTGCACTAAAGGAGCTAAAACTAAAATTTTCTGCCCCTCTTCTAAAAGCATTATGCTATCCATGATTTGATCTATGGTCTGAGCCTCGATTTTAGTATCACAGACTGGACAATGAGCATCCCCTATACGAGCAAAAAGAAGACGAAAATAATCATAGATTTCAGTCACAGTACCGACTGTGGAGCGTGGATTATGCGAAGTAGATTTTTGATCTATGGCTATAGCTGGGCTTAGCCCTTTTATCTCCTCTACATCAGGCTTATCTAATTGACCTAAAAATTGCCTAGCATAACTAGAAAGGCTTTCTATATAACGCCTCTGCCCTTCAGCGAATATAGTATCGAAGGCTAAACTACTCTTCCCAGAACCACTTACACCAGTAATAACGACTAGTTTATTTTTAGGGATATTGACATTTAGATCTTTTAAATTATGCTGCTTAGCACCTATAACCTGAATAAAATCAAGAGTCTCAGTTTTAGTACTGTTCACAAGCTCTAAATCCTGAATTTTCATATTAAACGTAGTCACTGGTATCAAACTCTGGAGCTTCTAATTTAATAGTACTGCTGCCGATACCCATCATATCCATATTAGAACCTCCAGCTGGCACTATAGGCCAGACATTCATATCATAAGCCATAGGACAGTCGATAACTGTAGCTTCGTCATCAGTAACAGATTCTTGGATTATTTCATCTAACTCGTCTCTAGTCTCAGGTCTATAACCTTTTAACCCATAAGCTTCTGCTACTTTAGAAAAATTAGGACTACCGTGCTTTAAATCTACGTGAGAATAATTACCCTCATAGAATAATTCTTGCCACTGCCTCACCATACCTAAATTATTGTTATTAAAAATACAGTTAATTACTTTTAAATTATAGGCTTTTAGAGTACCTAATTCTTGGATATTCATCTGAAAACTACCGTCACCAGTGATATTCACTACAGTCTCTGAAGACCTGTCATTAACAGTCCCCCGAGAATCTTCTAGAGCGGCAGCAGCTCCCATAGCAGCAGGTAGACCATAACCCATAGTACCTGCACCACCACTAGTGAGCCATTGACGTGGATGATCTATTACACAATGCTGTGCAGCCCACATCTGATGCTGTCCTACGTCTGTAGAATAAATAGCTTTATCAGCTAAGCTCTCATGAAATTTTTTCAAAATGTGTTGAGGACTTATATACCTATCATAGATAGGATCATGGTCTAAAGGATATTCACGTTTCCATTCTTCTATTTTCTTTAACCACTCTTCGCTATTAACTTTACGCTGATTAATCTCTTTCAATAAATCTTTTAGTATATGCAGAGCATCACCCACTATAGGAATATCTACTTCAGGACGCATATCACGATTTTTACCTATCTCTGCTGGATCTATATCTATAAGAATAATATCCGCATCTGGAGCGAAAGTCTCTAATTTACCAGTAACCCTATCATCAAAACGCACACCTATACCGATTAATAAATCACAATTATAGACAGCGTAGTTCGCATAAGCAGTGCCGTGCATACCTAGCATACCCATAAAAAGAGGGTGACGATGAGGTATTACCCCTTTACCCATAAGTGTAGTAGTCGCAGGAATCATACAGCTCTCGGCTAACTCCTGTACTAATTTCGCAGCACCCGCTTTTACTACCCCTCCACCTATATACAGCACTGGTCTACGAGCTTTTAAAATCTTACTTGCAGCTAAGCTTATCTGACGTGGATTACCTTTAATTTTAGGCTTATAACCTTTTATATCTGGCTTATATCCTTCAGTCGAATTTTCTGGACTCACTACATAAGAGCCGTTTAACACATCCTTAGGCATATCTACTAGAGTAGGTCCAGGTCTTCCTGTAGTACTTATATGAAAAGCATTAGCTACACAGCGTGCAAGATGCTCTGGTTTTTTTACTAAATAACTGTGTTTAACTATAGGGTAAGTAATACCAGAAATATCAGCCTCTTGAAAGAAATCACTACCTATACCAGCTGTAGGCACTTGCCCCGTCAAACACACTATAGGAGTGGAATCCATATAAGCATTAGCTATACCTGAAACTAAATTAGTACTACCAGGTCCACTAGTCGCTAAGACTACGCCAGCTCTACCACTAGTCGTAGCATAACCTTCTGCTGCATGACAGCCGCCCTGTTCATGCCTTACTAATATATGTAAGAGCTGCTCTTCGTTATAAAGCTCATTATATAAACCGAGTAAAACACCACCAGGATAACCAAAAAACCTTTTCACTCCCAGTTTTTTAAGTTCTTTAAGTAAGGCCTTCGCTCCAGTAGTAATTTCTTGATTTTCTTGCATATTAGATTTATCACCTAGTAATGAATATAAGTAAGTCTTTACCCCATATTTTAGCTTTTTTGTATCAAAAAAACTGTATTAATCACTTTTTAACTTTATATAGTTTTGTAGCTAAAATTAGGCAAAATATTGGCGATAGAAAGGACTAATTTAAAATATCTTCCTCTAAGTACTAATCAGAGCTCTGATTTAGTGAGCCTGCCAAATCAAAAAATTAATAATACTAACGGAAAAAATGCAGATAATCCAAACCTAGATGCACGAGGAAATGCTTCTAGCCTCGCTTTCAGAGCCCCTAATTTAGATAAAAATCAAAGCGCTATTTCCCCCTACGCTGAAGCTGCCCAAGATTTAGAAAAACCAGTAGATCTTGAAAACCTAAATTTAGACCCTAAAGCCTCAAATTTATGGCTCACTGCTGTAATTTTCCTTAAAGTCTCTGCCTCAAAAGTTTTCAATACAGGCTATAACGTAGTCAGTGACATAGTACCAGCTAGTACATATGCACTAAATGAAGCAGCTACTAATAAAAAGGCAAATAATTTACTCACCCATGCCACTATAGGTGGAGCTGGCTTACTAGCTTTAAGCTCTGCGAGTGATTTTATTAATGTATTTAAATCGGTTTTCAAATGGCAAGATAGAGCAGTACCTAGTGCTGTAGATGCTGTAAATGGTCTCGCTAAAGTAGGATTAGCGGGCACTGTAGTCTCTAAAGCTATTTCTGGTGATCCTCTTAAAAAAGAAGAATTAGCTTATAGTGCAGCTGGTCTGCTTTTACTCAAATTAGTCATGGATGCGATGAAAGGTGTAGGCCCACTCGCTAGCACCCCAGGAGTAAAAGACTTAGTACAATTCACTCAAGAATCCCTAAAAGCCTTAGGTCAGGGTGGTGCTTCTGCTGGAGCTGAAACAGCAGCAGGCTAAGGATTACGAATGACCGCAGTTTACTGAACGTACATGAGTATCATAAGGAGGACGAAAACGCAGGAATTGCAGTTCGAGAGCCCTGCCTAAAATCTACTCTGCCACCTAAGTTTCTTCTGATTAACCCATTCTGGAAGAGCTTCAGCGTTATAAGCGAACTGAGCTATTTCTAACTGCTCCATAGTTAAATTATTAGCCTCCCCTAAAAAAGCATTATTCAGAGAAGCCTTCTCTAGAGAAGCATTGAGCATATTAGCCCCACCGAAATTAGCCACATCTAAGATAGCATCCTTAAAATTAGCACCTTCTAGATTAGCAGAACGGAAATTAGCAGCAGTTAAATTAGCACCTTTAAAATTAACCTGCCTCAAATCAGCTCCCATAAAGTTAGCTCCCTGTAAATCTGCTGATTCAAAATTACTTTGAATCACTAAAGCATTCTCAAAATCAGCCTCAAGAAAATCAACTTCTTTAAAATTCACTCTAGCTAAGGTCGCCTCATAGAAAAAAATATTTACTCCAGCTGCACCATAAAAATTAGCATCGCTTAATTCAGCAGATTTAAATCTAGTATTAGATAATTTAGCTCTAATAAAATTAGCTTCTCGAAAAGTAGTTTCAGAAAGCTCGGCTTCCTCTAAATTAGCTACTCTAAACTGCACTTCTTCTATAGTTACACCTTTTAAATTTACTTTAC
>DAISHM010000133.1:0-4894 GCA_036822535.1 Candidatus Caenarcanales bacterium | reverse complement strand
GTAAGCTGTAACCTTTTACTCGGACTTTAGCGTGCTCTCGAGGTGGACGCAGTTTTTTAATGGTATTTTTTAAAATTAAATTTAGTCCATAGCCCATAACCCAGACTATAGCTAGCTTTAAGCCCATATAGACATCAGCAAATACTATTAATGCACTAATAAAAAGAAACTGCGGAAATATATTTCCAGCTAAGGTAAATATACGAATGATTTTTCTGAGAATATAATCTCTAGTTAAGTTCATGATTAGTGAAAGCTCCCGAGGAACTCGCTTACTAAGCTGCTATTAAAACGGCTTAGATAAGATAAACAGTATAAGACATAAAACCTTAAATCTAAAAGTCTACTGGGATTTTTTTTCAAAGAAATTAATAATCGTTCTCGTGCTTTACGCCTATCTGCGATAACTAAGTACCAGTAAGCTATACGTAGATAAGCTAGGCTATAAGCTTCATTTATAATCTTCTTCCAGTGGGAAGTCTCTGATAGGCTGTCTTCTAGTAATGTTGTGGTATTTGCATCTAAAACTTTTAGCGTAACTTCCTCTATACGAGGAGCTTTGACGTTTTGCACTGAAAGCAGTGGGTGCAGGCGGAAAATACCGAGAGGATCTTTTATATGAAAAAATTTTCCATGCTTAGCTATTCTAAGCCAGAAATCCCAATCTTCATAAGGAATGAATTCTGTAACCTGTTCTCCGACTTTTTCTAAAACATCTTTTCTTATCATCGGTGTAACTGACGGAATGAAATTCCTCATTAGGAGTTTTTCAAGAACTTCTCCAGAGTAGCCTTTTTGCTGCCTAGAAGCGGTTTTCAGGGGTCTATTCTCTGGGTCGATACGATTTACTGAAGCGTAGCATAGCACTATGTCTTTATCTGATTCCATGACCCTGAGCTGCTTTTCTAGTTTATCTTCGCACCAAGTATCGTCAGAATCGACTAGACAAACATATTTACCTTGACTAAGGCTGATACCATAGGATCTAGCTACTGCACGCTCTGAGTTGGTCTGATGAAAATATTTAATTCGTGAATCTCTTTCTGTATAAGCTTTTACTATTTCTGCGGTATCATCTTTGCTGCCATCATCAATAAAAATTACTTCAAAGTTATTATAAGTCTGTGCCAGTATGCTATCTAGATTATAAGCTATATACTTAGCCTGATTATAACTAGGGATTACTATAGAAATTAGTGGTGTAGAATCTGACACTTAGAATATATTACACTGTATGACTTTGCTTTGTCTTTATACCCGAAAGGGTATAAAAATGAATTTGTCTGCTTTCGTAAAACACAAGAGAAATATGGCAGGACTTACGCAATTAGAGCTTGCTGAAAAGGCGGGAGTGGGCTTAAGATTTCTTAGAGAATTAGAACAGGTTAAGTCACAGATTAGTTTAGGTGATAGTGTCGGATGAGGAAGGCTGAGGTATGGATGCATGGTAAGCTCGCTGGCTGAGTTTAGATGAAGAGGCTTACCATGAGATCGTATGGGCTTATTGATGGCTTGTTGTCGTGATTGTATTGGGGCGGTGAGTATTAATCCGTTAATAGAGGAATCATGAGTAAGCGCTGTCTATACTGTTATTTAGCTTTAGCTGATAGTGAAATTGATTTTCACCCGAGCTGTAGTAAAAGAATATTTGGAACTACCGTTCCGCCTCTAATGCCTTATTCAGAGGAAAAATAGCAGGAAAATATTTTTAAGAAAATGGAAAAAGCTTTACCTAAATGGTGTGAATTTATAGAGTGGAGTTTTTTAAGTGAGGAGATGAAAGCTGCTTATGTAAAGCTTTTGAGGGAGAGGTTTGGGCGTTTGGGGTAAGGGATAATCTTTCACGAATAGACTTAACGAAGACTAGATTTAAGTATAGAATTAAACTCTTCTGCTAGTTCTTTATTGCCGATGATTTGCACGTGTGGCAGTAGAGCTAAAAAATCTTTAATGATCCTGAATGGTGGTTTATTAATAGAGCCTTCATAGAGATCATATTCTTTATTAGATTCGACCTTCTCTAGTTTATACATGTCAGCCTCAAAAAAATTACTAAGTGGTGGAAATACCTTTAATTTTATTTTCACGGCTTTATGGCATTTGTCTGAGAATGGGTCTTTATCTTTAGGATAGATTTTAATGTATTTAGATTTTTCTAATTCTATAAGTCTGTCTAGGCGATATTCACGCCAATCATAAGTGTAAGTATCTTTAGCGGGGCGTTTAACGGAAAGGTATATAAATTTATCTTGTATGAAAATCTCTTGAGGATATCCTCTCACCTTGCGGACTTTAGAATCAGATGGCTGCTTTATTTTAAATTCTAGAGCACAGTTTTTATTAATAGCTTTTTCGATAAGCTCTAAATTAGAACTATTTAGTTTAGTGATTTTTTTTAGACCATCTATCCTTAGAGCTTTTAGAGGGAGATTTAAGATCGCAGATAATTTCGTCACGCTCTTCTCTAAATTTTTATCTTCGACTAAACCACTATCTAAACCAAATTTAATAAGTTTAATAATGCTAGTTATATTCTTAGAATCACACTCTAACTCAAGCCTAGTGTTTTTTAAAATATATTCAGGCTCAGAAGCTTTATTCCTTTTAACTTCTATCTTAAAGCCTTTTTCACGTAGATCTCTTAGATCTCTATTCCTGGTCGCTGATGAAATTAAAGAATTTAAAGATAATTTTTCTGTAATTATTTCATCTAAAATTTTTACGGTCTTAGGGCCTTCTGTAAGAGCTTCTATGATAGCTTTCTGGCGAGTTTCTTTATTGATAGACATGAATTATTAGTAATTCTATCAATAAATGATATAGGTAATTTTATTTAAAAGTGTACAATACTTAAAAAGTTAGATGCTTTTATACTAGCTTAGAAGTAGGAAGAGATTAATGAGTAATGCTAAAGAGTCTAATCAGGAGAATAAAGCTAAGGAAATAGCTACAGTAGCGTTGGGTTGTCTTCTGCATGATATAGGGAAGCCTGTTCAGAGAGCGGATAATGCTCCTTTTAATAAAAATCATTCTAGATTTGGTAGAGATTTTATTGATGAACTTGCTATAGAAAGGTATTTATCTGATAATTTAAAGACCTTTTATTGGAAAGCTATTCTAGATTCTATTCGCTACCATCACGCTAAAAAAATGGAGGGGCCATATAATGCAGATGCTTATTTTGCTTATATAGCATGTGAAGCTGATAATTTAGCTTCTGCACATGATAGACAGACTGCTCCGTTCTTGTATGCAGAAGGGAATCGTCTAGATGAATGTGATGAAAAAGCTCAATCTAAATGGGAATCTGATAGGCGTTTGCAGAGTATTTTTACTTATTTTACTAAGCGTACTCCAGGAAATGGCGAAAAGAAAATTAAAGAAGAAGATGATGGGTCTTTTTATGATCTCTGGCTGAAACGAGATGAGACCAGTACTTTAAATCCTTATCCATATCCTACTCATGAAAAAAGCCTTGAGGCTAATGTCAAGAAACAGTACGAGATTATTAGAGGAAAGCTTCGTAAGCTTGCGGAATATTTAATTGAGAAAAAAGATTTTGGGATAGAAGATTTAAATAGAGTTTCATATCACCTAGAGGAGTTATTTCAATTCGTTCCTCCCGACACTTATACAAAGCATACTAATGATGTCTCATTATATGAACATCTTAAGCTTACTGCTGCTATAGGCTCGTGTATGTTCTCATATATCTATGATACTCATCCAGAATGGCTTAAGAACTATACTGCTAATCAGAAAGAGGGTAATCCATGGAATGATTTATATAAAAAGAAGTTCAGAGATGAGAAAGCCTATGTTCTGTTTAAAGCGGATATCTCAGGGATTCAGGAGTTTATATATAATATTGCTTCTAAGCAAGCTCTAAAAGGCTTACGTGGACGTAGCTTTTATTTAGAGCTGCTCTGCCAGCAGATCGCAGATGAGATTCTAAAAGTTTTTAATTTAGGTAGAGTCAATCAAATTTATTTAGGGGGTGGTGGCTTTTCGCTTTTACTACCTAATACTAAAAATTTAGAGACTGATTTAAATAAGATTGAAGAAGCTTTAAATAAGTGGCTTCTAGAGAAGCATGACGCTAAGTTATCTATTGCATTTGGTTATACAGTTCTTTCGGGAAATGATTTGCGAATGGATAGTGAACGTGCAGAGTCTGAAAAATCTCATCCGTTGAATACTGCATGGGAAGAGATTTCTAAGATGATAGGTGAGAAAAAACTTAGTAAATTTAAAAATAATTTAGATGAAATTTTTAGCTTTAGTAAAAAGAATCATGAGGAGTGTAAGTCCTGTCATAAAGAAACCAGTAATCTTGAGTCTTACGATATTAATAACGATGGAGAGAAAGTTAATATATGTCACGAATGTAAGTCTTTGATTGAGTATGGAGAAATTCACGCTAAAGCTAAAGAAATATTTTTATACTTTAAACCTGCCGAGAATGGGCTTTTCCCTTCTATTACAAGGGATTTAGAAATAGAAAATCTTTCGCTAGAAAAAGAAGAAAATAAAGAGAAAGCGAGAAATATAGACGGTGTTTTCGTGATTCATGATTCTCATGAAGAAATATTTCCTAAAATTCATGCTTCTGTGTCTGTTGCTAAGGATGAGAATGGTAAAACGGCGTGTTTTACTGATTTAGCAGCTAATAAAAAAGCGAAAGGAGTAAAGAGGATAGGAGTCTTAAGGGCTGATGTAGATAATTTAGGTAAGATTTTTAAGTCTGACTCTGGGTTTGGTTTTGAGGCTAAGTATAAAAGTCTTTCACGTGATAAGTCGCTGAGCCGAAATTTAGCTAAGTTTTTACGCATTATTTAGATGATCTTTTAAGGGATTCTGAATTAAAAAACTGTATTACTGTAGTTTACGCTGG
>DAISHM010000132.1:0-4903 GCA_036822535.1 Candidatus Caenarcanales bacterium | reverse complement strand
ATAAGAAGAGTCATGGCAAATAATTGTACTACTTTTAATGGTGAAAAGTTAATTCAAATTCGAAGTGATTCTCTTGATGTTGTTGGAGCGTCACTGTCACCATTAAGAGTACCTTTTCATAAACCCGATCTTGTGAGATTAAAAAATGAAGACAAACTAGAAGAGGTTAAGGTTGAGGATTTTTGGAAACTAAATCGTGTTCTTCAGGTAAGTGATGCTTTAGTCAGATTGCCTGTTGAGGAGCGCAAGAAGTACGTTGAAGATCCTCGGGATTTTGACAAAGCCGAGTAAAAGACTATTTTGACTCAGATCTATATCAAAATAATATGCGTTTTTGCTATGTATTAAGGTGATAATAGGAAAAGATGTTAATAATTCTTTTGTGCTTGGTGGACAAGATCAACTAAAAAGGCACTTAACTCAATCACATATTAATACAATGCCTCAGCAATCTCGAGAAATTTCAAGGGTAATAAATGTCACTGGAGCTGGGGAAGTTGCAATTGCAAATATTTTTGAAAAGAGGCAGTTAGAAGAAGATATTAATGTATTAAAAAAAGAAATTATTAATCAATTGAAACTTGCGAAATCTTTAGTATCTCCAGAGGTATTGGATTCTTTTGTTAGAGAATTTCCTGAAAAAGATCAGCCTCTAGCGCAAAATATTTTAAAGTTAGCTTTCCCTTTCTCCAATAACGCAGGTATATCATTAATTACTGAAATGCTCACCAGTCTTAGGGATCCATTAGATGATAATAAATTACAGATTGTTGAGACAGAACCACTGAAACACAATAGTATTGCAAGCGTTTTATATTATTTGGTTATTAATAAATCTTCAGGCTATTATGTAGATTCTTCTGGTAGTGAAGTACGTATCCCACAACAAGAAACTAAAAAATATTTTGCAAACTCTGGTAATCATGAAATAGATAGTAATTCTGCTTTTATTTTGAATCAAGATTTGATTGGAAAATTGAAAAAAGATCCTAATTTGCTTAAGCAGATTGTTGAATCTAATGCAAAATTAATTATTTTTGAAGGCTTAACTAACTCTTCAAATCCATACTCTTTTTCTTTTGATGCTGTAAAAAAAGAAGTTAGGAGCCTTCTTCAAGAAATTAAAGCAAGGTTTGATGACAATGTTCTCCTAAAGCCTGATGAGTTATTAAAAGCTATTTCACAGATAAGGAGTGAAGAACTTTTAAAGCAATTAAGTTTGGTAATGGGGGCATTAGGAGACTCTAAAATTGCAGATGAAAATATTTTAAATATACAATTGCCTAAATTATCAAAACAACAATTACTGTTAGAAGAAACTACAGCATATGATAATTTTTCTAAAGAAAAAGTAGTTATAACTGAGGAAAATTTTGATGCTGAATTCATAAAATTACAGTCACTAATTAGTGGGGTATTAAAAGATAGTGGTTTTAATGTTGACAGTCCTTTTATGAATAAAAATGAAGTGAAAGATTTTATTAAAATATATAAAGATATTTTAGTAACTGTCAATCAAAGAGATCTAGCTGAAATTCTTTTTCAGGCTGTTCAGCAAGTCATGGCAAATCTTCCAGAAGGTTATTCTAAGGAGAATATATTGTTTTTTGTACCTAAAGATGCTTCGAAACAATATAAGAGCTTATCCCTATTAAATCTCATACTTAAAGAGCAATATGGTTTTAGTGATGAACAATTTGTAACAGTCGAAAATTTACAGAATGATTATAGTGCTAAGGAGTTAGAAGATAAAACTTTTGTGATACTTGATGATTTCGCAGGTTCTGGAAATAGTATTTTTTACTTTGCTCAAGAATTGTTGGTTGGAAGGAAATTACCAAAAGACGAGCAAGATGAATATCGAGCAAAAATGAAAGATAAAACAAATCTTATTTTGGTAAATTTATTTGCTACTAATTATGCTCGACAAAATACATCTAGTCGAGCTATGTTGCCTCATAATACTGTCTATATTTGTGGAGATAAACATATAGAGTCAATATACGAGAATGAAACATTTATTAAGAATCGTTCTAATGATCCTGTTAAGTATGATTTAAAATTTGGATCACATGGCTTTACAAAAGGAAAACCTGGCGATGGTAATGGTTGTGCTGTTGTTTTTTTTTATATGGGACCCAATAATTCTGTGCAAGCTTTTGCTAATTTAAATAGTTTATTTACATCTACTGCTACTACATCAATCAAAAATTTAAGTGCTAGTCCTGAATCTATTGCGGATGAAGCTAATAGTGTGGCATTAACTATACAGCAATCTATTGCAGAAAAAATAATCACAGTGGGAAATTTAGTTTTAGCAGCCAAAATGAGAGACCAAATGAGAAAAATTCCACCACCAATCCAAGAGAAAATAGAGTCATCATGAGGTATCCAATGAAATCAAGAAATAGTGAGTATATCCAATAATGGGAATAAGTAATATTGCATACATGGGAGCAAAGAAATTGCAAAAACAAGATGTTGGTTTTAAAACTGTACACAAGCAACTTCAAGAAACATACGTAAATGCCACTAATTATTTATCAATGAGGCAAAAATTATATACTATAGGCTTTCAATCTGAAGAAGGTAATCCTTATGGTTTTCAGAAGGATTTCAATGGACGGAAAGTAAAATTAACACTTCTCCCTGCTATTACTCAAGACAGGAAATTGCTGCTTAAAAACCTTCAGAGTATGGTTGAGTTTTACAATAGTAATGAAATCCTTGAGCTGATTGATATTCAAGAAAAAAATAATCAAAACCTTTTTTTGGGAGGTTATATATTGTACTCTGAAGGGCAAGCTAAGGAAAGCTTATCAAAGCTAGAGTCATTAGATTTAAAAACATTAAAAACTTTTGAAAATAAATTATATAGATTAATAAATACCAAAAATCTATTTTCAGATAATCTAATAAATCCTGCTACATGGTCATTAATTGATGGGGCTATTGTTACTGATGCATTCTTGCAGATGCGTGATATTTCCCAAAATGAAAAAGAGAATATCAAAGATAATGTAAAGGCATTTTTTTATTTGATCAGAGAGAAAATATCAGTTTGAGTAAGTTATCTGTAAAAACTCGGACTAAATCTGAATATGTTTAATGTAATTGGCGGCTTAAACCACACAGCCCTTAGCCTTAATTATTTCCCTTAAATAATCCAATCTAGTACTAGAAAGAGGATGTGTACTGAAATATTCTTGAAGTTTACCCGCAGCTTCTTTCTCTGACATCTTTTCAAAAAACTCTAATTTCCCTGGTATATTACAGTAAAGTTTATTTACTAAATCTATACCAAACATATCAGCATCTTTCTCTGTCTCTCTGCTATAGTGCATTTCACCTACATAACTAAGCGCGCTTGCTACTTTATTATCTCTAAAAATATAGTGCTTAATTAAAGCTGTAGTATTCTGGCTTAGTAAGCTTTTCACCAGATGCTTTCTTTCTAGATGCCCAAGCTCATGTGCTAAAACTAAGGCTAGACCAGCTTCGCTATCAATAAATTTAATCAGCTCAGTATTGATAACTATTCTTCGTCCTAGTGTCGCAAAGGCATTAATATCCTTAGACTCAACTACTTCTATAGTGTAATTTTTAGGAGATTTTCCGATGCTAGTGAGAAATGCGTTAAACATGCTTTGAATTCTGATCTGCTCCTGAGCGAGATTTAGACTTTTAGCTTCTTTAGCGGGCTCTGTCTGACTAGCATTCAGATTTAAGTTTATTTGAGAAGCTTTTAAACTTAAGTTAAAGCTGCTGCTTAAAAGGATTAGGATGATGATGATTTTAGAGTGCATTATTATTCATTTATCTAACTTTAATTATAACTATAGTGTCAATCGCATTAGAGCTAAACTTAGTAGCAGGCTATCTTTTTTTACTGTTAATATTTAATTATGGTCGTAACAGAATACCCAAGTGCTAAATTACGTGGTGCTAGGGCAGCGATTAATTATTATGCAGGCTTTAGTGAAGCTTTCGTTAATTACGCTATTGAGATTTCTGGACTTGAAAAAAAAGCTTTAATTTTAGATCCTTGGAATGGCTCTGGGACTACGACAGCTGCGAGCTCTAGGAAAAATTTTAATTCTATTGGTATTGATATTAATCCAGCTACTCTTCTCTATGCTTATGCAAGACTTGCTTCTAAGCAAGACTGGAAAAGGGTAAGAGAATTATTTCTAAAGCTGAGAAAATTTAAGACGAGTAAATTTAGTAATGAAGCACTTGCAGCTAATCCTGCAACTTTTCTGTGGTTCACTGAAAAAAGCACTCATAGCTTAAATCTTTTTCGTGAAAAGATTTTTCAAATTGAAGATGAATTTCTTAGAAACTTAGTGAATTTTATTGCAGTGAAAGCCTTTAGAATGCAGTTAGATGGCTTCCTTTGCTCCAATCCTACATGGATAAAGAAACCTAAAGATAAAGAAGATTTAGCTGAGTTTAATTTTAAACGCTATTTAGAAGACTTTGAAAAAGCTATAGATTCATTAATGCTTAATGCAGAAGATAGTCAGCAGAATTTTAATAGATTAGCTCGCTTGCAGCTCGGTTCCTCTACGAATTTGAAACTGAAAACGGCTAGTATTGATTGTATAATCAGCTCTCCGCCATACTGTACCAGAATAGACTATGCGATTATGACACTCCCAGAGCTGCTTTGGCTTAAGATAGGTTTGGGTGATATAAAAGACTTAAGGCGAAATGTAATCGGGACTACCACTGTAGAAAAATCTTTAGAGGAAATTAAATTAACTCCTAAAGTAAGAAAAATTCTTAAATCAGTTCAGGCACATGATTCTAAGGCATCTGAGACTTATTATTATAAAAATTTAAAAAACTATTTTATGAAAATGGAAATGAGCTTTCAAGAATTAGCAAGGGTTTTAAAAAA
>DAISHM010000131.1:0-4931 GCA_036822535.1 Candidatus Caenarcanales bacterium | reverse complement strand
AATTGAAAATAAATACAAATCTATATAATATAAATTCTAGCTGGTGCTTTATCTAATCTGCTTGATAGATATATATTCGGGTTCGTGACGGATATGATAAATCAAGTGTTTATAAGTTTTGCAGTTTTTAATTTAGCTGACGTTTTCCTTAATATTGGTTTGTACATCTATGTCATAGAGCAGCTTTTATCTCTATTTAATAAAAAAGATAACTAGCACTTAGACTTTTACGAGTTTACCAAACACTAGTTTGACTTACTACTAAGAGGCCCCGACCAAGTTTGCTTTCTATTACTGATTTCTAGCATTCTTTCTATAGTGAGCCTAGCTTGTTCAATTATCTCTTCTGGAATTTTAATTTCTGTGAATTCTTCTTTTAATCCCAAGTATAGGTTTTCAAGACTATGATATTTCATATTCGGACAGAGAGGTAAAGGAAATACTGTAGTGATCTCTTTTTCAGGTAAATCTGCTTGCATTCTAGCGACTAATCCTTGCTCTGATAGAATTACAAAACGCTGAGCACTATGATCTTTTACGAAATTATAAATAGCAGAAGTGCTGCCGCCGAAATCTGCTTTACGCCAAACTTCTGGATTGCATTCAGGGTGAGCGATAATGACAGCATCTGGAAGCTTCTCTCGCTGTTTATCTACTTCTAATGGGGTTATCTGCCAGTGTGTTGGACAGAAGCCATCATAAATATGTAATTTTTTCTCTGGTACATTTAACTGTACCCACTCCCCTAAACCCTTATCTGGAACGAAAATGACTTCATTTGCATCTAATGACTTTACTATATCTACAGCATTGGTACTGGTACAGCAAATATCAGACTCGGCTTTTACTGCAGCTGAGCTGTTTATATAACAAACTACAGGCGCGCCAGCATGTTCTTTCTTAAAGGCTCTAAGGTCGTCTACATTTATCATATCTGCCATAGGGCATCCAGACTGAATATCTGGCAATAAGACTTTTTTCTCTGGATTTAAAAGCTTGGCAGTCTCTGCCATAAAATGCACCCCGCAGAAGGCAATCAAATCTGCATCAGTAGCTTCAGCTTTCTTTGAGAGCATAAGTGAATCACCGACAAAGTCCGCTACTCTTTGTACTTCTAAACGCTGGTAAATATGAGTAAGAATGACAGCATTCTTAGCTTTAGCTAAGTCTCTAATTTTATTAAAGATTTCCTGCTTTTCAGCAGTTCTATCAATCACAGAGCGAGCCATTATTGACATAGTATTAACAATTCTACAATAGCCATCAGTCTGCTGTCTCTTTTTCAGTTTAAATGTTTAGAAAAGATTCAAGATTTAATAATTGATGAGTACAACTCTTCAGCGCTGATTAGAGCTGATTCTATTAAAGACCTACTACCGGACTGTAAATTCGAGGATGAGAGACCCTTACAATAGTCACCAATAGCAAAAACGTTTCCGAGTTTAGATTGAAGAAAAGCTTTCTCTGAGTGCTGCTGCACTTTATTACTGCCTAGAGGCTTAGAGTATAACCAGCGATGTAAGTATGTGTAATCTATTTTAAGATAGTCTGTGTAAATTCTCTTAAACTCATTTAGTATTTGACTTTCTATAAAACCTTTATCTGTATTGAGGTTCATCGAGCTGAATTCTGGATTAGCTTCGATAATGAAAGCTGCTTTAGATTTATTTCTAGCTTCTTTACGGTGATTAAGTCTGATTTCACTAATTATGGAATTATTTACTCTAATTAAATCACTCTCCCACAGTGCTTTATGAGCTTTGTTGAATTTAGGAAACTCACTTAGTGAGACGAGTAGCATATAATTACAGGCATAATTAACTTCTTTTAACTGAGCAGTTAAATCAGGAAAAGCACTAAATATTTCAGCACTTTGCGGTGCTGGAGCTGTGCTGATAACCATATCGAAGTTATTATCGAGCCAAATTCCATCACTAGTTCTTAACTTAAAAGTCTTATCCGTGTTCATTTTCACTTCAGTGATTCTTTTCTCCAGGTGTATCTCTTTTAATTCTTTTAAAAGACTTTTAGTAAAAGAGTTTCCGTATGGTTTAGAACTATAAAGATTTTCATTATGCTCATTTAGCTTAGGAGAAGCTAAATCTAAACTTAGGTCTAGCTCTGTAACTTTTCGCAGACTTAATTCTAGGCAATCTTGAAAATCACTACTAGAAAGTAATTTCTGTAAGAGAAGATCATCTATTTGAAAAAAAGATGCACCATAATCAAAGCTAGTTTCCTCTACTCGTTTAGAAGCGGTTCTGCCACCTATGCCTCTAGCTTTATCAATAAGTGAAATAATGTACTCTTTGTTTCTGTTAGCTTCTCCCTGAGCTTTTCTTCCGATAGAACTTAACCTATAAGCTAAATAAGCAGCACTAATACCGGTACCGATTATCGCAATTTTTGTAATCATTACTTATAGTTTACAATGCGCGTTTAGCGGAACTTCAATTTATGTGTATCAATTCCGTAATTCATTGTCAAATTAGCTAAGCATCAGCCGTTATAGTTTCATTCTGATATTTAATCAGATTCTCTACGACCTTGTTATTCGTCTCGCTACCAAAAGCTAGATGCCACCAAGGTTTGGGGTCTGATTTCCAGAGATGCGGACTGCGTTTAGGTTTAAATGCTTCGCGAATAAATAGAGCTGGCTGTTCGGCCCGAGGTGGTGGATTTATTTTTACTGCCTTAGGTCTCTCGACTATCCAGTTACTAAAAGGATTAATCTTAGCGAAGGCCTCATCTGCCATTTCGCTGATGTTTTTAATGATTGAGTCGATGAAATTAAAAAATTTCTCTACAGCACCTTCTTCTTCGTATTCATCAGTATAGGTCTCTACACTAGAAGTCTTTTTAAATGAGGAGCCTATGTCTTTTTGCTGTTTACGTTTACGCCTTTCATCTTCAAAATAATTAGTAGAGACTTGCTCAATTAAATTAGGATTCCAGCCTGTAAATTCATCTAGATTAGAATAGTCTGTCTTTAAATCATCTAAATCATCGCTAGATTTAGATTTTAAATCTTTGGGTTTTTTAGTAACTATACTAGAAGCATAAGCCTCTGATAATTCGTCTGGATCTAGCTCCGCAGCTAGAGTCCCCGATTCTGGATTAACATTATTACGACTTACCTTTTTTTGCAGGCTAGAGAAAGCAGCCTCATCGAAATAAGGATTCCCTGTCGTGTATGTAGGAGTTGACATTTATTTACCTAGATCTCTTAACGAAATCTTAACCTTGATAAAAATTTTATCAATGTAAATATATATTTGTCAACTATTCCTTAATCTTTTCTTTGTAATTATATTGACTTCGATGCTAAAAGCCTGTCTAACCCAGCTAGACTAGTTTACTGGAAGCTAGTAAATTCTTCTAAAGTTTTAAAGGGGCCGCTAATTTCTGCGATTTCTATATCTAAAGAAGGGCCAACCACATTAAATTTTCCGTTATCTTCAGCAAAATCTTCATCTTCAAGATATTGCTGAGTAATAGATTTAGCTTGAATAAATTTAGCCTGGCTAACCTGCGGCATTTCTCTTTGTGATTCTAGCTCTTGAATAGTAGCTTCTAATAATTCTATGTTAGCTACATCGCCTTCTGCGACTGCATTTCTGTAATCATTTCTTAATCCAGCTATTAATTTATTAACGTCACTCGTAGGAGCGGAATTAGTTACACCACTCTTTAAGCCCACTTTATTAGTATTGTTATATTCCACCATGTTAATCTTTATCCACTGAATGGTTAAGCTAACATTAAAAAATCATTTTTTTTACTTAGTTTGAGAAAAATTTTTATTTTAGTTCTGATTTTATCGGTGAATGATAAAAATATTTCAATTAGCCGCTAATCGCTATAGTGCCCTGAGGGGCACTGCCTTCACCACCAATATCAATTAGACCTTCTGGGTGTAAAACTGTCATATATTCATTGATATCATCAATAATGCTTTGTAATTTTTTTACAGACTTATCAGCTTCTTCAATCACATTAGGCTGATCTTTACTAGCTTCTTTTATTTCTAGTATACTCTGCTGGGCTTTCTTTAGTCTAAGTAGGTCAGTGTCGAGTTCGTGCT
Source organism: Candidatus Caenarcanales bacterium (assembly GCA_036822535.1). Lineage (GTDB taxonomy): Bacteria > Cyanobacteriota > Vampirovibrionia > LMEP-6097 > LMEP-6097 > LMEP-6097. The sequence continues at coordinate 847 of DAISHM010000131.1, read as the reverse complement.
TATAAATACGTATGCCTTTTTCCTTTCTCAGGCGTCTGATGATCGCTTTAAACCTCTTTTTCTCCTGTTCTGAAAATGCCATTTTATACCGTCTTAACTCCCATCTATTATATATGAAACTTCATCTCAAATTAACACATATAAGTCAGTCTCTTCAAAGTATTTGATACGAGATCGCTTTTAGGCCTCTAATTTAGAGCCATTTGCGTTAATAATATCTATATTCCCTCTAGCTTTCCACTCTACTAATTTTAAAGCTAGCTCACTGCGTTCTTCTTTACGTTTTTTTATAGCGGCTTCTATCGCATCTATCTGTTCATCAATTTTCGAGATTTCGTGTTTTTTTAAATTAGGTTTGTCTAATTGCTTAGTTAAATCATCTAATTTATTTAGATCTTCCATGTCTTGCCAATTCAGGGTCTTAATTTTACGCTGAATATCCCTATCTAATTTCTCACGATTATTAGCTATTCTCTCTACGTGCTCGACAAAGTCAGTAATTTTTATTTTCCCTAAAGCAACTAACAGTAGAATCTCAGACTGCCTTTTACTGAAACGAGGTATTACTTTCTTGCAGTCTTTTAAATAATTCTCTAAATCAAAAAGTAATTGTTTGACTTTTACTTGGTTATACTGCTTTAGATATCTCTCAAATAACTCTAAATGATGATTCCAGCCATCTTTACTTAAAGTGTTCCAGTAATCTATTAATTGTTCGGGAGGGTTTTCATTTTTTTTACCATTAAAACTTAAAATAGCAGTCTTGATGGCAGCTTTAGCCATGGTTTGATCTTTTAAGGCTTTTTTTTGTGCTGCGGTTAATTCTTTTTCGTCTGGCATACGATTT
>DAISHM010000130.1:0-4935 GCA_036822535.1 Candidatus Caenarcanales bacterium | reverse complement strand
TATTTAAATCAGCCTCGGTCATTAATTGAAAGACCTTAGCTAAAGCATTTCCTATAAATGAATTAGACTCTTCATCCCTAGTACCAGCTATACGTAAGCCTTCTACCATGAACCCCGTCACGACCAGAGATAAAAGAAATAAAGGTTGAATCCAGTCTCTTTGAGTATTATCTAATTTTTTACTAGTGAATAAATAACGCCTTAAAGCGAAAATAGTAATGCCTAAAAAAAGAAATAAACCACCTAACTCAGCAAAGAAGCTAACTAATTTATAAAAAGTTCCCTGAAAAAAATAGACACTGCTGTGATCCTGCACCCCAACTATATTAGTGACTATCCAAAGTGTCATAAACCCTAAGAAAATCCCAGCGTGTGCTAAACCTGGAGTCTTTTTCTGAGAAGTTTTTTTATGCAAAAAAGCATATTTAAAAACATAAACTAAGCGATTAAAAACATTAGAAAAGCGATTCTCGCCTTTCGGAAATTTAGCTGCGCTAATAATTAAAATCTTTTGATAAATACCATAAAGAAAAATACATACCGCAATAAAAATTAAAAAATAAAAAAAGAACTTAGACCATGGTGAATTGATATTCCACCATAACTGCCTAGTCTCAAGCGTGACAACATTTGGAACTATAACCGACGATTCCATTACACTATAATATATCCTAGAAATATGCACTTGTCATTAAAGCGAAAACCTAAATTTCTGGAAGTCTTATCTAAAAAGGTGGTCGTTTACGATGGGGCGATGGGCACGAATCTCTTTACCTATAAGCTTTCAGCTGAAGATTATGGTGGCTTAGAATTTGAAGGCTGCCCTGAAATGCTAAATGAAACTAAACCTGAAATTATTCAAGAAATACACAGTAAATTTTTAGAAGCTGGGGCAGATATTATAGAGACTAATAGCTTTGGTTCTAGTCGCCTAGTCCTTTCAGAATATGGCATTAGTGAAAGAAGCTATGAACTCAGTAAGCTTGCAGCTAAGCTTGCAAGAGAAGTTGCTGACAGATTTACAGAAAAAGACATTAATAAGCCTCGCTTCGTCGCTGGCTCTATAGGACCGGGTACTAAACTAGTTACTTTAGGTAATGTAGATTTCGATGAATTAAAAAACTCATACAGAGACCAAATCAGAGGTTTAATTGATGGTGGCGTAGATGTCTTATTAATAGAGACCTGCCAAGATCCATTACAAATTAAAGCAGCACTTTTAGCTTGCTATGAGACTTTTACAGAAATTGAAACTGAACTAAAAGATAAAAGTGATGAGGAGATTTTAAACCTATACCCAGCAGCTGAAATTATCGAGAATCATGAAACTAAAGAAAAGACAGAGACTGACTTTCATCAGCAGCCACTAGTTCAGCCACGAGCAGGTCTCTATCAGCGTTTTAGAATCCCAATTCAAGTCCAAATCACCATAGAGCAGACAGGTACTATGCTGGTAGGTACTGACTTAACTGCTGCTTTAACTACAGTTTCTGCCTATCCCATAGATATATTTGGTATGAACTGTGCTACTGGTCCTAAAGAGATGCAGGAGCATATACAGTATTTAAAAGATAACTGCCCAGTTAAAATCAGCTGCCTGCCTAATGCTGGTATCCCAGAAAATGTATGTGGTCACGCTCATTTTCCTTTAGGCCCTGATGAATTTACTGAATATCTAAGAAAATTTGTTAGTGATTATAAGATAAGTGTAGTTGGTGGCTGCTGCGGAACTAGCTATCAGCACATTAAGCAGTTAGCTGATGCTGTAGAAAGTCTTTCAATCAGTGATAGAAGAGAAAACAATCAGATTTTAGAAGTAGAAAATTCAGTATCCTCACTGTATTCTGCGATTAATATGGACTTAGAAACTAAGCCAATCATAGTAGGGGAAAGAACAAATGCTAATGGTAGTAAGCTCTTTAAAGATCTACTAGCTAAAGAAGATTACGATAGCATTATTCAATTAGCTAAAGAACAAGTAGAAGAAGGGGCGCAGATTCTAGATCTCTGTGCGGCATACGTAGGTAGGGATGAAGTCAGAGACATGAAAGAAATTCTCTTTAAACTTAATACTTCAATCAGCATACCGATTATGGTAGATAGTACAGAATCTAATGTTATAGAAGAATCTTTAAAATTGATTTCTGGTAAAGCTGTAGTCAATTCAGTCAATTTAGAAGATGGAGAAGAAAGAGTTGAATTAATTGCTAAACTCTGTAATCGTTATGGAGCTGCTTTAGTAGCACTAACTATAGATGAATCTGGTATGGCAAAGAGCTTAGATAAAAAAGTAGCTATAGCAGAAAGATTATATAAGCTTCTAGTCGATAAGCACGGGATGAACCCTCAAGATATCATTTTCGATACGCTTACCTTCACCCTCGGAGCTGGAGATGAAGAATTTAGAAAAGCTGGAATAGAGACTATAGAAGCTATTCGCGAGATAAAGAAGAGAATGCCTTTAGCTAAAACTATTCTAGGTGTAAGTAATATTTCTTTTGGTCTAGATGCTCGTTTAAGATCAGCTTTAAACTCTGTATTCATGCATGAAGCGGTAAAAGCTGGTCTAGACATGGCTATAGTGAATAATAAAAAGATTATCCCTTTACATAAAATCGAAGATAATTTAAAGAAGCTATGCCTAGACTTAGTTTATGATCGCCGTAGTTTTAAAGAAAATGGTGAATGTAGCTTTGATCCTTTAATCGAACTTTTAGCCTTAGTAGAAGATATAAAAATAGATGATAATGTTAAATCCAATCCCTATGAAGGGCTTAGTATAGAAGAAATTCTTTCTAAAAGAATAATTGATGGTAATAAAACCAATATAGAAAAAGATCTAGATCTAGCTCTAGAAAAGGGATACCAAGCTTTAGATATCATCAATAAATTCCTCATGGATGGCATGAAGATAGTCGGTGAAAGATTTGGGGCGGGTGAAATGCAACTACCCTTCGTTTTACAATCAGCGACTACCATGAAAGCAGCAGTATCTTACTTAGAGAAATTCATGGATAAGATTTCAGCGAATACTCATAAAGGCTCTGTAGTATTAGCTACTGTAAAAGGGGATGTACATGATATCGGCAAGAATCTTGTAGATATAATACTCTCTAATAATGGTTATAAAGTCTATAACCTAGGTATCAAACAGCCTATAGAGGATATTATTAAGGCTATTGAAGAACATAAACCAGACCTACTCGCTCTCTCTGGCTTACTCGTAAAATCTACCTTAATCATGAAGCAGAACCTAGAAGTTCTAAACGATAGAGGAATAAATCTACCCGTAATTCTTGGTGGAGCTGCTCTAACTAGGCGCTTTGTAGAGCAAGACTGCGCAAATATCTATAAAGGCCATGTATTTTATGGCTATGACGCTTTCACTGACTTAGATATAATGGAAAGGCTTACCAATAAAGTACCCTTAGAAGAGATAAAAAAAGAATTTTATAAGACTAAAGCTAAAAGCGAATCAGAGACTGCTTATCAAGAGGTAGGTGAATCGGATGAAGATAGCTATTTAGAACTACTTGACTATAGAGAGAATTTATCTGCGCTTAAGAGCTTAAAAGAAATCCCAGAGATTCCATTTTATGGTGATAAGTTAATTGATTCAGAAGAAATTAATTTAGACGAGCTCTGGTCTTATTTAAATCTAGATGCCATGATTATTGGTCAATGGCGTATGGGTAAAGGAAAACGCAGCGATGAAGAGTATAAAGCTTTTCTAGAATCTGAGGTGTATCCTGTTCTTCAGCGAATAAAAGAAGAAACTAAAAAAGATCCTTGGTTAAAACCTCAAATCATCTATGGTTATTACTACTGCAAAATCGATAAGTCTAACCCAAATCAATTAAACATATACTCAGAGGATAAAGCAGAGATTATAGATTCTTTTATTTTCCCACGTCAAAACAGAGATGAATATCTCTGCCTGACTGATTATTTCAGATTAGAAGATCCAAATCAATTTAATATAGTCCCCTTCCAGCTAGTTACCATAGGGGTTTCAGCAGCGGAATTCGTAAATAAACTTTACAAATCTGGTGAATTTTCTGAATATCTTTACTACTATGGTTTTGCGACTGAGTCTACAGAAGCTTTAGCGGAATATGCTCATGCACGAATCAGAAGGGAATTAGGTTTCAGTCATGAAGATGATAAAGATATAACAAAATTACTGAGCGGCTCATATCATGGTATGCGTTATAGCATCGGTTACCCTGCCTGCCCGAGATTAGAAGATCAGCTTAAATTATTTAAATTATTAAAACCAGAGCGTATTAACATGAAACTTTCAGAAGAGTGGCAAATACATCCAGAACATAGTACTTCTGCGATAGTTATCCATCATCCAGATGCTAAATACTATAATGTAAAAATTACTTGAAAATAATGAAAAACACACTCATTCATAATACATTTGATTTACTTAAGGCCCTCTTTATGGGAGTGGCTTATGGCTTATTTGATCTTATTCCGATAAAAAAGACCCCACGTGTCGAGCCAGAGAGCAGCTCAGAGACAGGCTTAGCTAAATATTTTAAAAATGCCGCATGGCGCTATTTTATAGTAAGAGAAATAACCGCCCAGATAGTTATAGTGCTAGTTTTATTAATTATCGTAAGAAGCACTATCGGTGAATTTAGATATATACCTAGTGAAAGCATGCTGCCCACCTTAAAAGTAGGAGATAAACTTTTTGTCGAAAAAATCAGCCGCCTTTTTCATAAAGAGTATCAGCGTGGTGACATCGTGATATTTTTTCCTCCAGCTAAAGCTAGTGAGGGTAAAGAAACTATTCATAATGATCCACTTAGCCTAATTATTCGTCTTACTGGCTTACCATTTTTACCTCAGCCCGAAGCTTATATAAAAAGATTAATCGGCTTGCCTGGTGATCGAATTGAAATTATTAAAGGTGATGGTATT
>DAISHM010000129.1:0-4967 GCA_036822535.1 Candidatus Caenarcanales bacterium | reverse complement strand
ATTACATCTGCAAACTCAATCTGTGAGAGCAAAAGATCTACTATAGTACGTGCATCTTCATCATCACGAGCCATTTCTCTATCAGAAAGAAAATCAGTAGAACCATAATCTTTCAGAAAATTAAATGAATCTACTACAGTTACCATAGTATCTAGCTTAGCGATATCAGATAGTGAATTTCCTTCTTCATCCTCGAAGCTAAAGGTCTCTGCTATAGGCATCGGCTCAGAAATCCCAGTAGACTCTATCACTAAATAATCGAAACGATTATCAGCAGCTAATTTCTTCACTTCTAGCAAAAGATCTTCTCTTAAAGTGCAGCAGATACAGCCATTTGACATTTCTACTAGCTTCTCGTCAGTCCTGCTTAAAGTAGATTCACGATTAACTAAATCAGCATCTATATTCACTTCACTCATATCATTGACGATTAGAGCGACTCTTAATCCCTCGCGATTATTTAAGATATGGTTCAGTAGAGTGGTTTTACCAGCGCCGAGGAAACCAGATAATACCGTTACGGGAAGCTTATTAGCTAAACTAGACTTAATGCTATCTTGATTCATAATAATCTAAAAATAGCACTAAGTGTAATATTATTACAATAAGAATTGGTAAACTTACCTAAACGCCCACCATCTTATTACGATTAATAATAGGCAAATACATCTGCTCATTATAATCATTAAGCATTCTATCTGTGCTAAAGCCTTTAGATACCTGTATTATAGAAGCTCTAAGTTTTTTCATCCATTCCGGAGAGAATCCCTGAGCATTTTTCGCATAATACATAGGCAGTACTTCTTCTTCTAAAAGCCTGTAGATATGCTGCGCTTCTTCTCTGCACATCATCTCATAATCTGGATTTTCAGAATAAGGAATAGACCAGCCTATTTCTGGGTTATAACCTTCATGCCACCAGCCATCTGGGATAGATAGATTAAGAACTCCATTAGCAGCGGCTTTCATACCACTAGTACCGCAAGCTTCCATTCTAATTACCGGATTATTTAGCCATACGTCACAGCCTTGAGTTAAAAGCCTGCCAGTATGCATATTATAGTTTTCTAAAAGTATAATACGCCCTAAGAGCTTAGGATCTAAGACATGTTTATATATCTCTCTAATTAAATCCTTACCGCCACCGCTGTTTGGATGTGATTTTCCATCGAAGATTATAGTTGCTTGCTTAGAGCTATTAGAAATTATTTTCTGTAATCTTTCTATATCCTTAAATACTAATCCGGCTCTTTTATACTCAGCGAACCTACGCGCAAAGCCAATTATCATAGTATTTTCATCTAGACTATCAATAATTTGCTTGATTAGTTCTAAATCCACACCTTTTCTAGTGTAATCATTCAGGATTTTAGCTCTTAAGAATTCAATAAGATGTATCTTCTGCTCCTGATGCTTCTTCCAAATTAATTCATCAGAGGCATTAGCCATATCTGGTGTATAAATCTCTTTAATCGAATCACCGAGCCAGCTTCCCATATGCACACCATTAGTTACATAGCCCATCTCTTCTCTTTTTGGTAGTACATGCTTCCACATTTCATAAGCCACATCACCGTGCAGTTGCGCTACAGCATTGACTTTCGAAGAGATATTAATCGCAAGCACTGTCATAGAGAACACATGAGGGTTAAGCTCATCACGCCCTAATTCTAGGAATCTCTCAAAAGGTACATTCATCGCATTAAAAGTCTGCCCTAGCATTTCGTGCATTAGACTTAAATCGAAAGTCTCATTACCAGCAGGTACTGGCGTATGAGTCGTGAATATAGTCGAACATTTTATCGAATTAAAGGCATCCTGCGGGGTGTAACCCTGCTGCGTCATTCTTCTGTATCTTTCTACAGCGATAAAGGCACAATGACCTTCATTTAAATGATAGACTGCTGGATCTAAATTTAAGAAGTCTTTTAATAACCTCACTCCAGCTATGGCTACTAAAATCTCTTGCTTAATACGCATGCGTCTATCACCAGCATAGAGCTTAGCTGTAATTGGTCTATCTTCGTAGTCATTCTCTTCTATATCAGTATCTAAAAGGAATACTGGCACTTTACCTACCTGCATAACCATTACTCTAGTCCAGACTATTTTATGCGGGAACTCCACTGGTATTTTTACTGGATTACCTTCTTGGTTTAGTAAGACCTTCATCGGTAGTGTCTTCCAATCCTGCTTAGGATAGTGTTCTACCTGATCACCATTATGATTAATTTCTTGAGTGAAATAACCTTCGTTATAGAAAAGCCCTACGCCGATCATGTTCATACCTAGATCTGAAGCACCTTTCATATGATCTCCCGAGAGTATACCTAGACCACCAGCGTAAATAGGGATACTTTCATGTAAACCATATTCCATAGAGAAATAAGCGATAAGCGGCTCTTTACTATTAATCAGTTCACGAGTATTAATTTCACCCATATACTGCTTAAAGCTCTGATAGACTTTCTCAAATCTCTGATTAAAATCAGCGTCATTTTCTAGCTCCTGAAGCTCAGTGTAAGGAATACTTCTCAGTACCTTCATCGGGCTATGATCAAAATACTCCCACAGTACAGGATTTAGAGACTTAAATAAATCTCTAGCACCCTGATCCCAGCTAGACCAGATATTATAAGCTAGTTCATTTAAACCAACTAACTTATTAGGTAAAGGTACATCTATAGAAAGTAAATTCAGACTTACTTTAGATCCCTGTCCTATAGTAAATGATTCCGCTTTCTTAAATGGATTCTGTATATGTTCATTAGGCACTGAGACTAATCTAGCGTAACCCTTAGCTCTCGCTATCTCATAAGCCTTTCTGTAATTAGGGAATATTCTTTCCCAAGTTATTTCTTTAGCTAAATCTTCAGATTTCGCTCTAGCAGCATCTTTATTACGATAGCCATTTAAAGCGAAGTCTAGGAGTAAGTTAGCTAAGTTATTAGCCGAATCTTCATAAGATTTATTCTTACGAGTCAGCACTTTTACTAAATCACCCCACTCACCTTCTAAAGTATGCACCCAGTGACCGAAGCCTGCTAAATCAGAAGTAATAGTAGGTATACCTTCGACAGCACTTTCAAGTGGTGTATAGCCCCAAGGCTCATAGAATGAAGGGAATAAGGTCAGATCTGCTGTCCTAAGCACATCTTCATACTGCATATTAAAAATACCATCAGTACCATCTAGATATAGAGTGGATAAAATAGGTCTGATCTTAGATGATTTTCTATCTAAGCAGTGATAACGCACTGAATTTAATATAGGATCATTATCCTCATTATAGACTGGAGAAATCGCTACTGGTCTATGATTATCATCAATAGCAGCCTTCCATTGATAGTTCTGTAACTTAGTATGATCTGCTGCAATTAAAAAGAGCATTACTATAGGGGTACTTCCCTCTGGCAGCTTAGCATTTAAATTAGCTAGAGCTGATAAAGTAAGATCGTAACCTTTATTCTTAAATTCATAACGCCCAGAACTAATCCAGATCTGAGTATTATCAGGTAAATTTTCACCTAAGAATTTAGAACAGATATCTAACACTTTACGCTTATTAGATTTTATAGCTTCTAGATTTCTAGAAGCATCACTCTTATCAAGACCGTTATAGACGATTAAATCGGGCTGTTTCTTTAAAATTAAATACGACTCTCTACCAGTAAACTCACTTACCGTAGTAAAACAATCAGCATTACGTGCAGAAACGGCTTCTAAAGAATGCTTACTCTTCACACCGTGAGTATAAGCCTTATGCTCAGTCTCAGTACTCATCTCTAATTCGTGATAGTACATAGCATTATGATGTGCCATCGCTCTGCCTAAAACAGTAGCGTGAGTAGTGAATACAGTACCTACTTTAGGCATATTTTTATTTAAATAAAGCACTCCAGCACCACATATCCACTCATGGAAGTGAGCGACAGCAGTATCCTGATGCTCGAAGCAGCTTCTAACTATAGTAGAAATCACTTCTGCTGCGGTAGTTGAAAATAAAATTGGTTCTACATAATCCCATGACCCTTCATAAGAATCTACGCCGAATTGCTCCCAGAAAGTAAAAAGCAGCCTTTCTATCTGAAATTTTTCTTTAAAATTAGAAACTAAAATCACTCTAGGTGAAGCTGGAATCTTCCATCTACCACATTTCACTTGAAGACCAGCTAAATTCAATTCATCTTTAGCCTTCTCGAAGAACGAGTCTCCATGCACTTCTTCAAATTCACTATAATTTCCTAAATCTGGCCCTATAGCGATATAAGCATCACCATAGAATTTCACAGCCTCTAATGCTTTAGAAGCTACTACAGTATGGATTCCTCCTACTTTATTACAGACTTCCCAACTTACCTCAAATACAAATTTCATACTAATTGAACCTTTAATGCTTTTTCCACAGTTTGACTAAAATCTTTTAATACATTCTGATAATTTATATAGGCCTCATAAGGGCTTTCATATGGGTTAAAGTACTTATGTACGTCACCATCAGCAAACCATTTAGTACACATATAGTAAAAATGATCAGAAGTAGTTAATGCACGCCAAGTATCTATCAGAGCAGCATCACCACTGAGATAGACTTTATCTCTTAAAGAGAAAACAGCTTCTAATGCGTCATCCTGAAGATGATTACCCTTCCATGCAGTAAGATCTCTTTCTGTATCAGCCCAAGACACGAAGTAAGGTACATCTATTTTATCTCGCACTGGATATTTAGCAGCTACTTCAGATGGTGTATTAAACTCGAACTGAGGATTCTTAAAAATATAATCTGGCATAGCATAAAGGAATTTAAAAATACCAGTATCTTCCCACTGATGCTCACCGAAAGTCTCATAATCCATAAATAAATTTATAGTCTCAGCATTACCATCTAATTCATGCACACAGTCAGAAAATTTAAAAGCAGTAAATAGATAGCCCAAAAAGACACGATTAGAAAAACTAAAAACGAT
>DAISHM010000128.1:0-4999 GCA_036822535.1 Candidatus Caenarcanales bacterium | reverse complement strand
ATCTCTTAAACTAAATGGATCTATAGTTTTATCTAATGGTAAATTCCCTCTATAGAGATCTAAAATTAATGCATAGACACCCTTAATTCTTTTTTCAAGCAATGCAGAAGAGAGATCATTGTCGCTTGCAGAGAGACTTGCCGAAAAACTTTTAGCTAAATTCTTTAGGACCTGTTCTTTATGATGTTTAATGGTCTTCTTTAATATTTTCTGCTCTTCTGTACTGCTCTTCTCACTTCTTAATTTCTCTAGATTTTCTATATGCTTTAAAAGAGATTCATTGACTATTTCTAAAAGCTCAGCCTGTAAATAAAGCTGCTCTCTTAGGGAGTTAGCTCCCTTCCTTAACTCTAGAGTGCCTAAATCTTCAAGCTCAGTGCTTAAGCTATTTATACGTGAGCGTGCTAAAGCCCTTAGTGATTCTTCTATACTAGTAGCTACTGGAGTCTCTTGCTGGTAGCTATTTCTAGAGCTTGATTTCTGTAATAGAGATTCAGGCTTAGCTGCCATCATATCGGCATGCTTAGCCAGATTAGAGTTCGTTACAGATAAATTCACTGCTGAATTAGCTCATAGTCTGCTTTCTGAAAGCTTTCTTATCTAAAATCTGCTTTCTGAAACGTATGTTTTGAGGCGTAATTTCTACTAGCTCTTCGTCATTGATATACACTAAAGCATCCTCTAGGCGAATGTCTCTAGGGGCTTTTAGCTGCACTAATACATCAGCTCCAGCTGAACGCATATTAGTAAGAGCCTTTTCTTTAGTCAGGTTTAGTTCTATGTCTTGAGGACGATTAGCTTCGCCTACTATCATACCCTTATAAACTTTCGCTCCTGGCTTAATAAAGAAAATTCCACGATCTGAAAAATTTTCTAAAGCATAAGAAGTCGCTACACCCTCTTCTAGATTCACTAGTACACCCGGTCTAACTTTATCTATATCACCAGCATACTCACGATACTCTACAAATGAGTGACTCATAATACCAGTACCTTTAGTAATTCTAACAAACTCAGTAGCAAAGCCAATTAGACCACGAGTAGGAATCATGAATTTAATCATAGTCCTACCATGAAGAGTATTCATGTAAGTCATCTCAGCTCTACGCTTACCTAGTCTTTCTATACATGCTCCTGAAAATTCATCTTCTACATCTAGAATAAGTTCCTCGAAAGGTTCGTGTACTTTAGAATTCACTATTTTTTGTATTACTCGAGGCTTGCCTACCTGAAACTCAAAGCCTTCTCTACGCATAGTTTCTATTAGAATACCTAAATGTAATTCACCTCTACCAGCGACTAAAAAGGCATCAGTACTATCCGTAGCTGTAACTCTCATCGCTACGTTAGTTTCTAATTCTTTTTCTAATCTAGCTTTAATCTGTCTTGAGGTTACGAATTTACCTTCTAGACCAGCAAATGGACTAGAGTTAACCGAAAATATCATTTCTAAAGTAGGCTCATCAACTTTAATAGCTGGAAGTGCCTCTGTAAGTGAAGGTGCTGAAATAGTATCGCCGATATTTCCTTCGACTAGTCCAGCTAACATTACTATCATCCCTGCTGAAGCTGATTCTAATTCGACTTTTTCTAAGCCATTAAAACCAAAAATCTTAACGATTTTCTTTTTTAGAATTTGTTTTTCTTCATTCTCAATTTTAATTAAATTAACTGGATCATTTACTTTAACCGAGCCATTTAAGATTCTACCGACAAGCATTCTACCTAAATATTCATTAGAGTCTAAGCTAACTGTCTGAAATTGAAATTCTGCATCCACTGTACCACTTGGTGGCGGAACTTCTCTTAATATAGTTTCGAGAATTACCTCCATACCTGCATCTGCATCTTCTAGATTAGCTTTTGCCATGCCATTTACGCCAGAAGCATATACTATAGGGAATTCGATTTGATCATCATCTGCACCTAAATCGATAAATAATTCTAGAACCTCGTCTATAACACGCTTAGGATCAGCGTTTAATTTATCTATTTTATTAATAACTAGAATAGGCTTTAAACCTTTCTCGAATGCTTTTTTTAAAACAAATCTAGTCTGTGGCATAGGCCCTTCAAAAGCATCTACTAGTAATAAACAGCCCTGCACCATGCCTAAAACCCTCTCTACTTCTCCGCCAAAATCAGAGTGACCTGGAGTATCTACTATATTAATGGTCTTATCACCGAACTTTACTGAAGTATTCTTACTAAAAATTGTGATGCCACGCTCTTTCTCTAATGGATTACTATCCATTACGCAAATCTCTCTTTCCTTGTGTTCAGCAAAGCAGTTAGTTTGGTCTAAAATTGCGTCTAACAGAGTGGTTTTACCATGGTCAACGTGAGCAATAATAGCTATATTACGAATATTTTCAATATTGGAAGACATGTCAAAAGTAAATGTATCACGATTTACTTAGCTCCAACCGATTATTCCGCTAATAGTTAATTAAAATTAAATTAATGCGAGATTTTATCAATCTGCTACACTTACATCAGTAAGGATCTTCTATGGTTTACAAGTTTTCTATATGTCTATTTTTAATTTGCCTTCTATCTTTTGCCTGTTCTAAGGAAAAGGCTGGTACTTGTAAGCATTGTGATTCGGTTGAAAAATACGATAAATCACAGTTGCCTGAAGGAAAGCTTTCCTATAAAGCTCCTGCGAATTGGTCTAAGGAAGCTGCTGCTAATTCTATGCGCTTAGAGCAGTATAAAATCGCTGCTAATTCCACTTTATCTATATCATCTTTAGCTGGTGATGCTGTCGGTATAGATGCTAATTTAGAGCGCTGGAAAAAGCAATTCATCCCAGAGTCTATTTCTCAGCCCATAATAAAGAAGCAGTTTAATCATAATTCTATTCCTGTACCTCATTTACTTATTTCTGGTACATACTTAGAAAGTAAAAATCCCTTTGAAGCTAATGCAGAAAAGATTTCTCATGAGAATTGGTCGGCATATATAATAGTCGCTGAATTAGCTGAATCGACATGGTTCTTTAAAGCTCTAGGTCCTACTGCTGAAATTAAGGCAGCAGAAGAACGATTAAATGAATTTATGATGTCATTAAATATTCTGGGCGTATAGCTACTAGGTATCGATTCTATGACTTTTAATATACTATTATTACTAATATCCTGTTTCTCTATAGCTCTCACAGCCTTGCTTTTGATAAATTTGAGCCGTTACTGGCGTGAGCTAAACTTTAATTATCGCAGTCTAGATGAGAAATTAAGGCGTGATGAATCGAATTTAAAAACAGATTTTTCTCTGCTACGTTCAGAGATTAATAACGTCTTATCACATCAGCTATCTAGTCTTCAGGAGAATTTAGAACTCAGATTAAATCAAATGCGCAGTACTGTAGATGAGCATCTATATGGGACTCTAGATAAGCGTCTGGGCGAATCTTTTAAGCGAGTAGATGAAAGGCTAGAGCAGGTATATAAAGGACTTGGTGAGATGCAGAATCTAGCGATTGGGGTCGGTGATTTAAAGCGTCTTTTAACTAATGTAAAGTTAAGAGGGAATTGGGGTGAAATACAGCTAGGTAATTTATTGGAACAAATCCTTTCCCCAGAACAGTTTGCTAGGAACGTGAGAATTAGACCTAGGTCTGCTGAGATGGTAGATTTCGCTATTAAATTTCCAGGACATAATCTAGTAGAGCCTTTATGGCTCCCTATAGATTCTAAATTCCCTCAGGAAGATTATTTAAGGCTTTTAGATGCTTATGAATCTGGGAATAGTGAGCTTGCCGAGAAGTCTTTAAAACAGTTAGAAACTAGATTAAAGGCTGAAGCTAGAGCGATTCGAGATAAATATATACATCCTCCTTATACTACTGATTTTGCGGTACTATTTTTACCTACAGAAGGCTTATACTCAGAGCTTATTAGAAGAGTAGAACTTTTAGAAATTTTACATAGAGATTATAGAGTCTTAGTGGCAGGGCCATCGGTTTTAGCTGCCCTGTTAAATAGTCTGCAAATGGGTTTTAGAACTTTAGCAATTCAAAAGCATTCCAGTGAAGTATGGAAGCTGCTTGCTAGCATTAAAAAAGAGTTCCTAACATTTATGCTACTTCTAGAGAAGACTGAAAAGAAGATGGAAGAGGCGACTCGGTCACTTAAAGATATTAGTGATAAATCTCATAAAATAGGTTCTAGACTGAAGCATACGGATTTTCCTCAGAATGGAGAATTAGATCCATTGCATCTAGAAGTTTAAGTTCACCTTTCTTTATTCTCTCCTCATAGTTTAAAACTAATTTAGATAAATGTTCTAGACGACTTATGTTCAGCTCTTTAGACTCCTGTTGTAGATGATAGACCCGACCAGATTTCATGCCTAGCTTTTCTGCGATTTGATCGTTATTAAATTTATATTTATTGAAAGTCTTTATGGATAAGTAAAGTTCTATTTGCTTATTGACTAAGCTAAGTAAGCCTAGATTAGATTTCTCTTCGGGAGATTGTTTTATCTTTCTTAATTCTTTAAGGGCTTCTTCTTTCTTGTTCAAGACTAGGGATTTGGCGAATTCAAAAACATCATACTTAGGTAAATAATGCCTTTGGAGAAGATTGAAATCTATATTAGAGAACGATTTAGACAGCGTTTCTAATTCTCTGTAAATTTCAGAGAGATTTTCTGGACCACGATAATGAATAAATTTTTCTAAATCTGATTTGGAGATTTGTATACCAGGCTCTTCTTTTAATAAGCTTTGTAGATAAGCTAAGCAGGGACTGTGATCCCAGCTATTAAATTTATTAAATTCTTCTTGCTTAAAATCTTTTAGCTTTTTTAATTCCTTTACGAACTTTAAAGTTCCTTTGACACTGCTGTTATTGAAAATAATGAAGTGCTCTTGATTCTTAGCTAAAGAGGCTAAGCACAGCTCTAGTAGCTTTGTTTCTTGTGTTTTATTCTCTGAATCGTCTTTTTGCCTAAGAGCTTGAAACTCTCTAATAATAAAAGCTTTACTCTGAGACGA
>DAISHM010000127.1:0-5022 GCA_036822535.1 Candidatus Caenarcanales bacterium | reverse complement strand
ATCGTCATACGAAGATACAGCTCGTTTTATTAATGAGTTAAAAGATGATACTAATATAGGGAAGCATGCTCGTAATATTGAGTTCCTAGAGATATCAATTAAGAATTTACAGTTTGAAAATGAAAAAAATCTTAATAGAATTAAAGATTTGGAGCTGGAGTTAGATCAGTTATATAAAGAGGCTGAATCTGCAATTAATTTAAATAAAAAGTTATTAAATCAGGTAGAGAAGTATAAATCGTTAATCAAAAATAAAACTATTTGAGCATCTTATTTGCTGCATGTTACAATATTTTGATCTATGAAGCAAAACACACATCCAGAGACTCATGTTATTGTTGCTACTTGTACTTGTGGTGCTGAGTTCTTAGTCGAGTCTACTGAGCCAGTTTTAAGGGTTGAGGTTTGCAGTAATTGCCACCCTTTCTATGCAGGTACTAATAAGATTATTGATGCTGCTGGTAGAATTGATACCTTCACGAAGAAGTACGCTAAGAAAAAAGTTGCTTCTTAATTTATTCTTAACTTAACTCTGTTAATAAACCTTTATCAGTGCTTTTCCTAGTTTTATTTTTAGGAATTTTCTCTGATGGGGTGTTCTAGTGAATAATATAGATTCCTATAATTATCATAATAATTCTTCTTTCAGCTCTGAGCCTGAGTATGACCAGCTTTATTCTCATTTACTTTCTGAGGACGGAACGCCTTTAAATCGAGAAGAGATTCTTCTCCATTTCGCTGAGGATGTTATAAAATCTTCTTCCCGTGAGGATGCTGCTGCTAAGTACACTCAAATCAAGTCAATGAGAGACTTTAGTAAGTTTCAGCGAGATGTTGCACTTAACGCAATGCTCACTTCTGCTGGAATTGATACCATCAGGCATTCGCAGATTTATCAGGAAAGTTCAGAAATCTATATCAGTTTAGATGGTTTAATGAGCGATTTAGAGAATGTGCTTGGCTCGAAGTGAGCTTATCGTCATTCTTTAGCTTATGTTAAAATTTGAGATTCATAAATGTCTCAAACTGAGCGAGTTTTAAATATTAGAGTCGAAGATTTATTGGCCCCTCTTCGCTTAGATTCTTATTTGGCTACTTTGAAAGATTTAAATTTAAGTAGATCTTATATCGCAGATTTAATTGAAAAGGAGGAGATCTTACTAAATGGCAAAAAGACTAAAGCTTCGGCTAAACTTAAAAATCTTGATTCAATTACTGTCACTATACCGCAAGCTAAGCCCTTAGATTTAGCAGCAGAGAATATTCCTTTAGATATATTATTTGAGGATGAAGATCTCTTGGTGATTAATAAAGCAGTCGGCATGCTAGTGCATCCCACTCCTAGTAGGAGTTCTAAGACTTTAGTGAATGCTTTACTTTATCATTGTGGGGCTAGCTTATCTCAAATAAATGGTGTGCTTAGACCAGGTATAGTACATCGTTTAGATCGTGATACTTCAGGCTTAATGATAGTCTGTAAGAATGATTTAGCTCACAAAGATATAGCTCAGCAGATTAAAGATCGTACTGTATCTCGGTTCTATAAGGCTTTGGTCTGGGGGAATATTAAAGAAGAGTCTGGGACTGTGATTAAGCCTATTGGTAGAGATTTTAATGATAGAAAAAAAATGAGAACTTATGATACTTTGGATCATGCTCGTTTTGCTAAGACTAATTGGACTGTAATTCAGCGTTATAAACATTTATATAGCGATGATGTGTTTACTCTCTTAGAATGTAAGCTAGATACTGGTAGAACTCATCAAATCAGAGTTCATATGAACTACATCAAGCACCCTATTCTAGGAGATCCTCTCTATGGTATAGAAAAAAATAAAATAAAAGCCTATAGACCTCTTTATCACTCGTATAAACTGAGCTTTAAGCACCCAGTTAACAAAGAAATTTTAAGTTTTGAGATAGACCTAGCTGATGATTTTAAAGAATCACTAAAGTTTCTTATCGAAAAAGAAGCCAAATAAAACAGCTCAATAATCTAATCAAGAGGTTCAAAATTAGATTATTGAGCTATCCAAAAAATTACCAGAAACTAGATTAAGCTGCGGCAGCTTCAGCTGCTATAGCACCACGCTTAGCAACGGCTTTAACAATAATCTCAGCTGATGGTTCAAGAAGCTCTAATTTATCGCCTAAATCTAAGTCACCAAATTTAATCAAATCACCAGCTCTTTTTAAAGCAGATAGATCAATCGCAAAATCTTCAGGAATGTCTCTAGGAAGACATCTTACGCTCATCTCTGTAAACTGAGTTACTATGTCACAACCCATTTTAGCGGCAGCTGAATCGCCAACAAATTTAAGAGCCACTTTAGTATTTAATTTATGGCCTTTCTGTACTTTATAAAATTCAATATTTAAAATTTCGCCTGTCACGAAATCCTTCTGTACATTACGAATTAGAGCTTCGTGAGTAGTTTCTGTATCTTTAAGCTCGATTAAATGCTTATAGTCTTTAAAAGTAACTTTTTGGAAATCTTTAGCTGCTATTTGAATGTCTATCGCATTCTCTAACTCAGGGCCGTAAACCGTAGCAGGGATTAAACCATCTCTTCTTAATGCTCTTGGTTTACTATTTTCTTTACGCTTTTCTATTTTAAGTTCTGTCGCCATATCTAAATTTCCTGAACTCATAGATAATAGCAAAATATAGTCTATTTTATCTAGTGGCTTTTACTTAGTTTAGGGGATATTTTAGCTAATGGTTCTAAATTGACTAAGATCAATAAATACTGGTGCTGATCTAGGTATTAAGAGTGGCTTAGGTAATTTAGCTGATAGATTAGGTGCTAATACTAATAATAAGTTAAATGTAAAAAATATTCAGACTCAAAGTCTCAGTGCTAGTTCCCCAGTAGACTTTCAAGCTTTTGTGGCGCATCAGGTAAATGAAAACAGGCTTAGAGATTTAAAAGCTGATGATTTTAGAAACCAGTTAGCAGATATAAAAAAAATGGGGGCTGCGGTAAAAAAATACTTTACCCCAGGGGTACTAACTGATTATCTTACAGCGGTTCATTCATTATTAACTGATATTAAAGATAAGGCTTATGAAGGTGAAAGTACCGAAGACGGTTTTTTTGAGAGAATAAATATAGTAGATGAAGAATTAGATCAGATCGCTAAAGATTATTTTACAGATCAATCAAAAGAGCTTAAGATAGCGGCTTCATTAGATTTAGTTGAAGGTATGCTAGTCGATCTTATTGCCTAGCTTTATAAACCTGTTCTATACTACAGTTGTGGACGCAGATTCAGTATATTTAAAAGCTCAAGAATTATTAGATTATCATCGCAGTGAACTGAAAAAAATTAGGTTATTTGAACTTTCATGGTGGAATCAGAGTCTTTTGTTATTGAGCTCTAAAAACCCACGTTTGCAAAAACAATTATTTAAGTTTGTTGATTTATATCCTAGTCTGAATAATCGAGACCTAGTTAATAAATATCTTCTTGAATACATGAAAGAGGAAGATTTAGTTTTTACTGATTTGCTTAACCTCTTTCTTTATCTGCCTTTTGGGAGTCTTTTACTTGATAGATTAACTAAACTTGGGATTAAATCAATAGCTCAGAATTTTATAATCCCTAATACTGAATATGATTTATCAAAAAAAATAGAAGAGTTTAAGAATGGGGGCTTAGATTTTACTTTAGATGTTCTTGGGGAACTAGCTTTAAGCTTTTCTGAATCTGAAAAATATTTACAAACTTATTTGAGTTTAATTAAATCTAGACCTGGGATAGCTATCTCTATAAAACTATCTAGTCTCTGCCCTAGGTTAAATGCCCGTTCTTATGAGGAGAATAAAAAGAAATTAAAAGCTCCTCTCTCTGAAATTTTCAGAGCGGCACTCAAAAATAATGCAGAAATTACCATAGATAGTGAGCATTATGAGACTAAAAATTTATTTTTTGATGTAGTGAAAGAATTATTAAGTGAGCCTGAGTTTAAAAATTGGGCGGGGGCTGGGGTCGTTATACAAGCTTATTTGAAAGAGAGTTTGCGTGATTTAATTTCTTTTATTGAGTTTGCTCAAAAAAGAAAAACACCTTTAAAAATACGTTTAGTAAAAGGGGCTTACTGGGATTATGAAAGGGCGGTAGCCATACAGAATAACTGGTCTATTCCAGTCTTCGAGACTAAAGTAGAGACTGATAAAAATTATGAAGAGTTATTGGAAATTCTTTTTAAAAACTCTGCTTATGTTTTCCCTGCCGTAGCTAGTCATAATATACGCTCTTTAGCTTTAGCAATCTGCCTTTCAGAAAAATATAAACTTAAAAAACATAATTTTGAATTTCAGTTTCTCTATGGCATGTTAGATCATATGAAAACTTATCTTGCAGAGCAAGGTTATAAAGTAAGGGTCTATCTACCTTCTGGTGATCTAATCGAGGGTATGGCCTATTTAGTCAGAAGGCTTCTGGAAAATACCGCGAATGATTCTTTTCTTTTTCAAAGTATCAAAGATACTGATTTAGATAAATTAATTGAAAAGCCATCTCCTATTTATAAACGCAGTGTATTTGCTCCTGTGGATTCCTTTACAAATACTCCTCTTCTTGATTATTCTAAATTGAAAAATCGTTTTGAGATGCAGTTTGCACTTGAACAGCTAATGAAAAGACTAGATGAAAGACCTTTAGAGGCTTATTCAATAATTGCAGCGAAAAATATTAGTTCTACTAAAATACAGCGTTCTTTTAATCCTTCTAAAACCTCTCAAACAGTAGCTTTGGTTCATGTAGCAGATTTAACCCAAGTCGATACTGCCGTGAACAATGCTAGGGATGCTTTTAAATATTGGTCTCGTGTTCCTTTAGCTAAGCGGATTGATATTTTAAAAACTTATGCTAGGCATTTGGAGAAGAAAAGAACAGATTATGCTGCTTTATTAGTTTTAGAAGTTGCTAAAAATTGGGATGAAGCTAATGCAGAGCTAGCAGAGGCAATTGATTTTATTTACTATTATACGGCTCAAGCAGAACGACTATTTAGTG
>DAISHM010000126.1:0-5031 GCA_036822535.1 Candidatus Caenarcanales bacterium | reverse complement strand
GTGCAGCTATAAGAGCATCTTTCGGAAGCTGCTCTATTTTCTTTAATAAATCTGGAGAAATACTCACATAACGTGGATGATAAAAGTTACTGTAAATAAAACAAAAAATAGTAGTAAATAGCAGAAGCAAAGCTGTCCCCCAGAGAGATTGAGCTTTCTTAATCTCTAAAAAAAGCTTTATTTTCTTCAAAATATCTATCACTATCAAAAAAAGACTACTAATCGCAAGTATAAAACTACTATTAGCGATATAACGACTTGGTAAAAAAAGCAGAGGAAAGCTTATGGAGCTTGCGATGTATAGAGAGACAGAAGCTAAAAAAAGTAGACTAAGTGGGTGATTAATTGAGTTCTGCACAGAACCAATCAAGCGTGATCTAGCGATGGTAAATAAATAAAGCGGCACTATAATAAAAGCAGCCCAAACTATAACGCTAATCTCGAAGCCAGCTATATTCAGCCCCCAGTGTCCCTCGCTCCACCATTCTCTTGAAAAGAAATCTATACCAAAAATAGGGTGTCTGCCTCCTGGATTAAATTCTGGCAATTTTTCTAATTCAGATCGAGTAAACTCTCTACCTATGCCCTGGGTAGCTATATCAGCAAAAATAATTTTATATAAAACTAATACAGCAATAGCATTGAAGCCTAATGAATAAAAATTTTTATTAAAAATATTCTTTCTCAAAACCCCATTTATAATCCACGAAAAAAACTGCATCGCTAAACACAGCAAAAAAGCAATAGGACTTAGTAAAAGTAAAATACTTATCCAGATTGACTTTAATAAATCTTTTTTCTCGTTTTCTAAAAATAAATAAACAAAAATACCTAACCAAATAAAAGAGCGTGAATGAGCCACCGATAAATAATCAGTACACCAAAGCATTACTGCTATGCACGCACTAAAACAAACGGCACTTAGGGCGTGCAGCGGAACTCCAATTTCGGCGTTTTCGCCCGCCTCATGATCCTCATGAATATCTTGCTTTAAAAAAGATCGCATCATAAAATATGCAGCGATGCAAGAAAGCGCTGCTATAAGGATACTGAGTAATTTAGAAAAAAGAATAGGACTAGCCGAAATTAAAGGAGCAGATCTATAAATTAAATTTAGTAATGGTATTCGGGTTAAGTGCGACTGATACATCTCTGCGAAAAAATAATTCTGAAAGAGGCTTTCGTCCCAGAAACGCCAAACCCAGAAGAAGCTCTGCCTGAAATCATCCTTCACTACATTATCTAAAAATAAAATATTTGCGAGATTCTGATAAGAGAAAAATAAAGAAATAAAGACTACTAAAGTCAAAAAAAATATTTCTTTTAAGGCTAAGCGAAAGAATTTATTTCCCATTAGCGCCTTCAGAAAGATCTTCCATCATCCAGCTTAAAACTGGTTCCTTAACTGCTTTTACCTCATCAAAACGAGATAAAGCCGTAAGCTGGGGTGAATTTTTAATAAGTTCTCTACTCGAATCTATTTTAGCTAAGCTAATAATTTCCTCTAAAGCAGTAACTAGGGAATCTAAGCTCTCTTTAGACTCAGTCTCAGTCGGCTCTATCATAATACACTCATTTACGTTAATCGGGAAATATATAGTAGGTGCATGAATGCCTCTATCTAAAAGTGCTTTAGCTATATCTAAAGCGCTAATATCATATTTTTCCTTAAGCTTACTTGCACTAATAATAAACTCATGCTTACATACTGAGTTGAAATAAGGCACGAATAAGCCTCCTTCAGAAAGGATTTTACTATTTCTAATTCTTTCCTGTAAATAATTAGCATTCAGAGTAGCCATACGTCCTATCTGAGAGATACCCTCTCTACCATTAGATTTGATATAAGCTAAAGCCCTAATTAACACATTAAAATTACCATAAAATGATCTCACTCTACCTATAGATTTAGGATTATCAGTCGCCCAGAAAAGCTTAGCGGATGAATCCCTTTTCAGATAAGGGCTAGGTAAATAATCCACCAGAGCTCCTTTAGCCCCTACAGGGCCAGCCCCAGGACCACCGCCACCATGCGGGGTAGAAAAAGTCTTATGTACATTAAGATGTATTAAATCAAAGCCCATATCTCCTGGTCTAGATACACCTACTATTGCATTTAAATTCGCTCCATCGTAGTACATTAAGCCACCATACTGATGTACTAAAGAGCTTATCTTTTCTATTTGTTTACTAAAAATCCCTAAAGTATTAGGATTAGTTAGCATAAACACTGCAATATTCTCAGAATTAGCTTCACATAAGGCTTCCAAATGAGCAAGATCTACATCACCATCTTCAGCAGACTTAACTGTAATCACTTTAAAGCCAGCCATAACTGCACTAGCAGGATTAGTACCATGCGCTGAATCTGGTACTAAGACTATGTTTCGCTGACTTAAACCTTTATCCTGAAAATATTTTTTCGCCATTAATAAAGCAGAAAACTCTCCCTGAGCACCAGCTGCGGGTTGTAAACTAAAAGCATCGAAACCTGTAATCTCAGTAAGTGATTTATTTAGCTCTTCATAAATTTTTAAAAGCCCTTGAAGATTAGCATCAGACTCATAAGGATGAGCATTAGTCCAGGCACTATGACTAGCTATCTCATCATTAATCTTCGGATTATATTTCATAGTACAGGAACCTAATGGATAAAAATTAGTATCTATAGAAAAATTCTTTTGAGATAGACGAGTAAAATAACGGCAGACCTCAAGCTCTGTCATCTGCGGAAACTTATAATTAGCTATTTCTAAATATTTAAGCTTAGTGAATCCCTTTCCTACAGATGAGAATTCTAATTTAAGAGCCTTATATCTATCTTCAAGATCAGTAAATTTTAATGCCTGTTCATTTAAAATAGCTCTAAGCTGATTAATAAAATTATAAATATCTTTAAGGCTATGTATCTCAGTGAGACATACTAAATAATTCTTAGCTCCTAAAAGGCTGTCTTTAATTAAGTTTTTAATTTTTAAATTCTGAAATTTATCTAAATCAACAGCATAATTATCTAAAAGACTTAAGAGAGATTCACTGATCAAAGCCTTATCTAGACTTAAAACAAACTCATTAAAAGTATTTTGAGAATTAACATTACACCCTTTAACTTCACCCAATAAGGCGTTCACCAATTCAGCCTTCAAGAAATTATCTAAGATCAGCTCCTTAATTCCCTTCACCCCAAGCAGGCTTAAATAGACAGCGACAGAAAGAGCATGTATCGATTGATTAGTACAAATATTAGAGCTAGCTCTATCTCGCTTTATATGCTGCTCTCTTGCTTGGAAAGTAAGAGCATAGCCAGAATTTCCACGACGATCGATAGTCTTACCGACTATACGCCCTGGCATCTGCCTTACATGCTCTAATTTACTACTGATAAAACCTACCTGAGCTCCGCCATAGAAGACTGGATTACCAAAAGATTGTGCAGAGCCGCAAACTATCTGAGCACCTATACTCGACATTTTTTTCTGAGTAAAAAGCGTAAATGGCTCAGAGCTAGAGATTATAAGAAAAAGATTACGGCGTTTCACCTCAGCATTAATCGCCTCAAGCTCAATATCAGTAAGACATTCACCATAAAAATTAGGATTAGCAATACTAAGTATCGCAGAATCTTCTACTTCACTAAGATCTGTAAAAATCTTAAACTCTAAACCTAAAGATTCTAGATAGTTTTCACAAACCTCTATGTACTCTGGGTGAATAAATTTATGTATATAAATCTTTCTTTTTTTATCTAAGCGATGCGCCATACAGATAGATTCAGCAAGTGCAGTAGCAGCATCGTACATAGAGGCATTCGCTAAATCCATACCGCAGATATCAGCGATAAAAGATTGAAACATATAAATAGCTCTTAATGTACCCTGACTAACTTCTGGCTGATAAGGCGTATAGGAAGTAAGAAACTCACCACGAGAGCTAATATACTTTACTAAAGCTGGGACATGGTGCTGATAAGAGCCTGCTCCTTTAAAATTTTTAGTAAGATAAGTATTCTCAAGAGCTAAATCATGAAAATAATCTTTTAATTCCCACTCACTTAGTGCAGAATCTAAAGCTAGATCTCGCTTTAACAGTAAGTCCTTCGGAATATCAGAAAAAAGTGCTTCTAAATCAGTAACTCCGATTGCATTTAGCATTTCTGCAATATTTTGAGAATCATCATTAAAGTAAACCATAAATTTCAAATAGATTTTACACAGATTTAATTAATTCTTGAATTATAGGATTAGCCAATCTGCTTACATTATATTCCACATGAAATTGAGTGAGGATATTGAACTTAGGATGAGATGAAATTTCTGCTGCTTCTATTAAACCATCTGGTGCATAAGCTACAGCTTTCAGTTCTGGGCTAAGATTTTCAGTAAAAGCTCCTTGATGATGAATACTTAATTCATCAATATCAGACAAATCTAATTCTGGAGCATATCTGCGATATAACCTAGCGAGTTCAGAATCCCTGACTACCTCCATTCCATGAGTAGCATCGAAGATACTAGCATTCTGACCAGTCTCTAACATTCTAAAGAATCTTTCTTTTAAAGTTTCTTGAATAATATCTGGCTTATGAATGAAATTCGGATCACAGTGCTGAGTTCCATGTAACTGAATACGATGATCTTCTGGTAAATCCTGTACTAAAGTACCACCTAAAAGGACATTAATTAGCTGCATACCACCGCAAATCGCTAAGATCGGCATAGGCTGCTCAAAAAGAGCATGGCGAGCCATAATAAACTCGGATTCAAATCTTAAATTACCAGGATTATTACATAGAACAGTCTTGGGATGCACTGTCTCATCTTTATAGTGGCTCGGATGAAGATCATATTTATTACCGGGTAAAACTAACGCATCTACAGTACGCATCATATCTTTTACTTTCTCTAAATGCTTCTTCCGCAGCTCTTCACAGTTACCATTAAACTTAAAATATACTATCCCATCAGTCTCCAAAAAAGTGGGTAGTATTACAGGCGCTGCACCATTAATACGCAGTAAATTAATAAGCAGCTT
>DAISHM010000125.1:0-5050 GCA_036822535.1 Candidatus Caenarcanales bacterium | reverse complement strand
TCTTGTGAACCTTCATCGCAGAAAAGCTGTCCTAGTTTCTTTTCGTGAAATTTAATGCGATGTTTCTCTACTAATTTTATGAAATCAAACTGATTATAAGTATTGAGTGCAGATATAATAAAATGTGGGTTCTGAGAAATATAATTCTCGGCACTCGCATTTAGATTAGTAAAATTGCATCTACCTCCACCAGAGATACGAATCTTTTCACAAAGTTTACTATTAGACTCTAAAACCAATACTTTCTTTCGCCGTTTAGCGGCTTCGATGGCTGCCATTAAACCCGCAGCACCAGCACCTAAAATCAATACGTCAGTTTTTAGGATAGTTTCGGACATTCGTTAAAAATCTATCCCTAAGCCAGGTTTATCAATTAAATTGATTCTATTTTGATCGAACAAATTATTCTTAAAAGGGTCATCGGCTAAAAGTAAAGCCCCATCTAAATCTGTGAAATCTACTAAAGGACTTATACTTGCCATCGCACTGATAGATACGTTAGTCTCTGTAAAACAACCTAGCATTATTCCTAAATCATGTGCTCTAGCAGCGTGTATCATTCTAATCGCTTCGCTAAGTCCTCCAGTTTTCGTTAATTTTAGATTAATCATGTGAAAGAACCTAGCACAGCGAGCTATATCTTTTAATTGTTTACAGTTTTCGTCAGCCATTAATGCAAGTGAGCTTCTTCTGAATAATTCACTATATTCTTCTTCACTAGAGTCTAGTCTGAGAGGCTCTTCTACAAACTCTATGTCTAGGATTTTAAGCTCTTCAATTAAATCCAAGCTTTCTTTAAGTCCCCATGCACAGTTTGCATCTACTCTAATTCTTGCTCTAGGAGCTAATTTCCTGATTCCTTTAATTATCTCTAAATCCTGGTTAGAGCCGAGTTTAACTTTTAAAATATCATAGCCTCGTTCTAAAGCTGTCATAGTCTTATGTTTTATCGTGTCTAAGTCTGCGATGCCTATAGTGTAAGAGCTTGCAGGGGCTTTAGTTTTATCTAAACCAAAATATTTATAGAGTGGTAGATTTAAGATTTTTCCACGTATATCATATAGAGCGATGTCTAGACCTGCTTTAGCAGCAAAATTCCCGCTGAATTTATTAATGCGAGTTTCAAAGTTCTGTATATTAAATATATCGAGCCCATCTAAAATTTTCTCTTCTATAATCTTTTTATAAAAGGCGTTTACCGAGTTTTCATCCTCACCATAGAATTTGGAAAAGACTGCCTCTCCAATGCCAGTGTAATTTTGCTGGTTATAAGTAGTTTCTATTTTTGTGATAATAGTTCTAGAGACAGACTTAGAGCCTCTCGATATAGTGAAAGTAAATTCAAGTTCATTCTCTAATGTTTGGTAGTTGAGTTTCATAATGATTTTACTGCCTAATATTTTCTAAATTTTGCTTCTCTCTAGTAATGCTTTACAAAGATTTTCAGTGCCGTATCTAATCGGGTCAGTGACTGGAAGAGAACACTCTGCTTTAATGCTATTGATTAATGCAAGGGCAGAGCTTTCGTCTAATTCACTGGTATTAACTGAAATGCCGATAACCTTCGCTGGAGAAAACTGAGCTTGAGTCCATCTAGAGGCAGTTTCGTAAATATTAATCAGTTCACCTACCCTAGGGATTTTGACTTCATAGCCACCTTGTATATATTCTAGGCCAGCTTTTAGGCAAAGTATCAGATAATCTGGATTAGAACCGTGAAGCAGTGATAAAGTAACCCCAGAGTAGCCTGGGTGCAGCAGAGAACCCTGTCCTTCGACTAAAATGAACTCAGGCGATTCATTGATTGAGATTTTCTCTATTTCATTTTCTATGGCTCCAGCCATAAAATCTCCGATAACTCTATCTAAAGGAACTCCAGAACCAGATATCATGATACCCGTCTGACCAGTGGCGAGGAAAGAAGCCTTATATTTATTAGTTTCTAAGTTTTTTTGTATTTCTAGGGCCGTGCACATTTTCCCTACATTGCAGTCACTACCTACCATAGTTATGACTTTTAAGTTTTTATCTCTGCTCTTTTGTTTAGCTACAGTTCTTAAAGCAGAGGAATGGTATAAGTCTGGATTTCTTAGATCCCAGAGCATAACAGCGTGTTCTTTTGCGAGTTTATCTAACTCATCAATCTCATTTAAAAATTCATGCAAACCACTAATAATGTGGATTTTATTTTTTATCGCAGCTTTAATGATTTCTAGCCAGCTTTCAGGGATTTTTCCTCCCACGGGTGCTATTCCTATTAATAAAGCATCTATAGAACTGAGTTCTAATGCACTCTTTAAGTCTTTTACTACGGGGATATTATTAAATTCAGGAAAGCTTTTACCAGCATTAACTGAGTCAATGATTGACTTAACTTGCCATTTACCGTATTTAATTACTCCTGTAGCTGTTTTAGCATGTCTGCTGCCACTAAAACCCTCACAGAGAATGCTTAATTTGCAATTTTCAGGCTTTAATAATCTGAAATCTATTTCTTTATTCATGTTTAAATTCTAATAACAAAATCTTATTCCCAGCTAAAGAAGCGATGAAAACTTCATCTTTTACCTTATTCATAAATAAAATACTCTTCTACCCTTGCAAAATCTCTTAATCATTTTATAATAATCACATGAGTTCTCTGATCACACTAAAAGGTAGGTTAGTGCAGGACGTGAAATACTCACTAACAGATGGACACGAGGTTTTAGATTACGACCGTGAATTAGTTCTTTTCCCTTTGATGGTAAACTCGCTGGTGGATAATCAGGAACATAAATCCTTATATTACGTTTATTTTGATAAATCCTGTGCTGCACTCAAAAATTTGAAAGCAGGTGTGCTTATTGAGGTGGAAGGAATCCCTTTTATGAAGATGCTAAAAGATAAATGCAGAATGTTTGTTAAAGGTACTGGGTTTAAGTTTTTTATCTAGGTTACACTTAAGTATTGTATGTTACTTAGACCTAGGCGCTTAAGACAGTCCAAGCCAATTAGAGATTTAGTCCAAGAAAATAATCTTTCAGTTAACGATTTTATTTATCCAGTCTTCGTAAAAGATGAAAAAAATGCTCGTGAAGAGATTGCAGCGATGCCAGGGATTTTTAGGTTTGGTATAGAAGCTTTATTAAGAGAGGTAGAAGAACTTTTAGATTTAGGTATTAAGGCTATAGCCCTCTTCCCGATTACTCCAGAGGAACTTAAAAATTCACAAGCTATAGAAAGTTATAACTCTAATAATCTAACTTGTAAAACTATTAGAGAATTAAAAAAACGTTTTCCTGAAATGCTGATTATGTCAGATGTCGCTCTAGATCCTTATACTGATCATGGACACGATGGTTTAATCGCTAAAGGTAAAGTACTCAATGATGAGACTGTAGAGGTTTTAAAAAAGATGTCTTTAGTACAGGCTGCTGCTGGAGCTGATATCTTGGGGCCTTCAGATATGATGGATGGCCGTGTTAAGGCTATCCGAGAAGCTTTAGAGAAAGAGGGTTTCACGAATACGATGCTAATGTCTTATACTGCAAAGTATGCATCTAGTTTATACTCACCGTTTCGTGATGCCATGGGAACTGCTAATTATGATATTGACGATAGTATACCGAGAGATAAAAAAACTTATCAAATGAACCCTGCTAATTCACTAGAAGCTTTGAAAGAATTAGAGTTAGATCTCGCAGAGGGAGCAGATTTGGTAATGGTGAAACCAGCTGGATGGTATCTCGATATTATTCATAGAACTAAATTAAATTCTAAAGTACCTGTAGTGGCCTATCAGGTAAGCGGTGAGTATTCAATGATTATTGCTGCTGTAAAGGCTGGACTGATTAGTCGTGAAAGAGCTATATATGAATCACTGATTAGTATTAAGCGTGCGGGCGCTGATATTATACTTAGTTATTTTGCTAAAGAGCTATTCCAGCTTTAGATTAAATTTTCTATTATTAATTTACTCAATTTCAGCAGCGCGATGATACTTGATTCTGCATGTTTTTCATCACAGATTAGACCCTATTGTGCTAATATGTATTACGGGTGCTGTGTGAAATATGAAAAATATAGAAAATCTTCCTTTAAAACACTCTCTTAGTACAGTCTACGACCGTAGCTCACCATTTATTGGTGAATTGACTGGCGTTTCATCTAGCTCTGATGATTCTGAGCGGGTTCTTACTTTTTTTGAAAGTGATAAAAAAGTGAAAATATATTTAGAGGAAAAAATGATAGAGATCACTACTAATGGACTAAAGCTGTACTTTAATGCTAAGGAGAATAGTCTTATTAAGTATGATCCGCATAATCAAGAATTAATACCTGTATCTAAAAATGAAAAACTTTTTTATCTAAAGTTGTTTTTTAAATATATTACTAGAACCCGCTTGTGGAACCCAGAATTGGAGTTTTAGTAATTAGGGAGCTTATCTATTTCGTTCTGCCAGATTCTAATATTCTGCTCTGAGGTCATAGGATATTTTTCTAAATACTCCCCTAGTTTTTCTTGACCAAAAAATATGTCTAGGACCGGATTGCCACTAATCCCTGGATTGCCAGTGGGATTAGTGCTAGGACTTAAAGTTTCTTCTATGCTGGGAAGATTTAACTTTGGTATCTCTGGCCATTTGATTCCCCCATTAATAGATTGAGTATTGTCACGTCTAATTAAATCTCCCATAATATGTCCTTTTACCAGCTTTGTATTGGTATAAAGTGCTAAAGATAAGAGACTTGATATCAATTAGACGAGGCTTTCTTTTTTATCCTCATTATTTATTTTCTGTAACTCTCTTAAGATACTAAAATCTGCTATTTGCTCTAGTCATGCTTTCACTGAATAGAGTAGGTTTTGGCGATTAGATTTTATTTCTAGCTTAGTGTCGTTTACTAATACTTTATCGAAATACTCATTGATAGGCTGACTTAGTTCTAGTAAATCATGGCTGATGAAACTTAGATCGCTAGAGCTATTGAGCTTATTTTTAAAAGACTCTATTGCTGTGAAGAGATTTTTTTCAGCAACTTCATTTAATAAATCTTGATTGATTTT
>DAISHM010000124.1:0-5054 GCA_036822535.1 Candidatus Caenarcanales bacterium | reverse complement strand
CCCCATTAACAGTGATGATAGAAGCTAACGGACAGCCTGAAAACCTAAATACAGTTGATACTTGGTGGAACTCTGCACCTGGAGAGCGATTGAACATTCCAAAATCTAAATCAATATACCTAGAAAAAGTCACTAATCAAGAGGAATTGCTAAAGAGAGAAGCTAATGCTATTTATTTCAAAGCTCAAAACTTTTCAGATGATGATGTTAAAGAAATTGGAGATATGATCAAACAGAAGTCTGGAACGAGGGAAGCGAATAGATTTTTAGAGGAAGCTAAAGACATAAATACAAGAGACTCTTTATGCTGCACAGAGCTTACAGATTTATTAGTAAACAGTGAAATAGAATCTCTTGGCTTTAAAGTTCAAGCAGGTGGAATGTGGGCTTGGAATGGGGATAGCATGGATGCGACTAGGCAAGCGGCACTTTATGCAGAAAAATATGGCACTGACTTCGGTGCCCATTCGCAAAAAGCCGATTCTAATTTCAATATGCGATTGAATCTAGGAGAGAAAGTTACACTCGAAGGCCAGCAAGCCGAAATATCAAGTCAACTTTTTCAAGCACTGTATTTAAGAGAAGCCTTATGATAAATCTCTAAAAAGACTCCGCTAAGACTCCTATACCCTCTCCACCAAATACTCAGTAATATTCCTCTCTTCTAAAGAGAGATTCAGCCCAATAATGTGCACTGCTTTATCCCGAGTATCTTTAATAGCTGCACCTGAACTAGAACCCGCCTTCACTGGTATACCTAAATATTTTTCATAATATTTCTTCTCTTTAATCTGTGCTAAAGCCTCAGCAGCAGAGGAATTAACCTTAAGCTCAAAAAGATATATATCTGTATCATTCTCTAAAACTAAATCTATACGACCTAAATTCGTTCTATCCTCGGTATTCACTCTAAAACTAGTTACACGCATTAGTAGATAAAAGATAAGCTGGAAGTACTTTTCATTTAAATCCTTTTTAGGGATTAGATCGTAAGGGATAGAGGCGAAATAGGATTTTAGAAGAGAAAAAAACTTTTCTAGGTCATTTGCTAGAATAGCGTCCTGCACTGAAAATACTAAACTAGAGGCAAATTCTGGCTTTCTAAGATCCGTATAACTTTTTAAAAGATTCTCTAGAAGCGAGTTTTTAACCTCGAAATTAGGATAGCCTAGTGAATAGTCTGTCATTAAATTTCTAACAGAAAAATCTTTAATAGTAAGGTAACCAGAATCATAGAGAATCGGCATTAAAGGTAATTTCTCGACATCGTAACCCTCGAAACTAGTCTGCATAAGTTTAATATGATTTTCAAAATCTTGAACATCATAATTATATTTTTTTATTAACTCGATAAGATAAGTCGGGGTCCCTGTTTCAAACCAGTAATTCATAAATTCCTTCTTCTCAAACAAGAGTAAACAAGAAAAAGGATTATATACCTTATTCTCAGCTTTAGAAAATCTATAGCCGTTATACCAAAACTTAATTTTATTTAGTATCTTTTCTACACTCAGAGAATGGCTTTCAGCGAGTTCAGAAATATACTCAGGGAAATAGCTCTCTAACTCCTCCTGTGTGTAACCCAGTAAATTAGCATATTTATCACTCATGCTGATATTTAGTAAATTATTCAGCCCTGAAAATATCGAGGTTTTAGCGAATTTACTAACCCCAGTTAAAAATACGAACCTTAAACTCCCGCTCTCTGATTTCATTATCTTATAAAAATCCTGTAATACATCCCTGTTTTTACCAGCCATCTCGGGGTCATTAATATGTTTAATTATCGGATCATCATATTCATCTATTAAAATTACTACTTGCTGATTATATTTCCTCACTAAGGCTTGGATAAGTTCCTGAAAAAGAAGAGATGGTCCTTTATTTTCATCTAGGTTAATTCCTTCTTTAATGGCATTAGCGATAACCGCAGATCTTAGACCTGAATATAGTTTTTCAGATGTGCTTTTCTCTACAGCAGACATATCTATCTTAATCACAGGAAACTCTTCCCAGACATACTCAGAACTGTCTAACCATAAGCCTTTAAATAAATGCCTCTTATTCTTAAAAATAGCTTCTAAGGTAGATACTAATAATGACTTCCCGAAACGGCGTGGACGACTCAGGAAATAGGCTCCCTTACCTGATGCTAAAAGATTGTTTATATATTTAGTTTTATCTACATACAGAAAACCCTTTTCTATGATGTCCTGAAAAGACTGTATACCTATAGGTAGTTTTTTTAGCTCTGAATTCATTAAACCCTCTCCACCAAATACTCAGTAATATTCCTCTCTTCTAAAGAGAGATTCAGCCCAATAATGTGCACTGCTTTATCCCGAGTATCTTTAATAGCTGCACCTGAACTAGAACCCGCCTTCACTGGTATACCTAAATATTTTTCATAATATTTCTTCTCTTTAATCTGTGCTAAAGCCTCAGCAGCAGAGGAATTAACCTTAAGCTCAAAAAGATATATATCTGTATCATTCTCTAAAACTAAATCTATACGACCTAAATTCGTTCTATCCTCGGTATTCACTCTAAAACTAGTTACACGCATTAGTAGATAAAAGATAAGCTGGAAGTACTTTTCATTTAAATCCTTTTTAGGGATTAGATCGTAAGGGATAGAGGCGAAATAGGATTTTAGAAGAGAAAAAAACTTTTCTAGGTCATTTGCTAGAATAGCGTCCTGCACTGAAAATACTAAACTAGAGGCAAATTCTGGCTTTCTAAGATCCGTATAACTTTTTAAAAGATTCTCTAGAAGCGAGTTTTTAACCTCGAAATTAGGATAGCCTAGTGAATAGTCTGTCATTAAATTTCTAACAGAAAAATCTTTAATAGTAAGGTAACCAGAATCATAGAGAATCGGCATTAAAGGTAATTTCTCGACATCGTAACCCTCGAAACTAGTCTGCATAAGTTTAATATGATTTTCAAAATCTTGAACATCATAATTATATTTTTTTATTAACTCGATAAGATAAGTCGGGGTCCCTGTTTCAAACCAGTAATTCATAAATTCCTTCTTCTCAAACAAGAGTAAACAAGAAAAAGGATTATATACCTTATTCTCAGCTTTAGAAAATCTATAGCCGTTATACCAAAACTTAATTTTATTTAGTATCTTTTCTACACTCAGAGAATGGCTTTCAGCGAGTTCAGAAATATACTCAGGGAAATAGCTCTCTAACTCCTCCTGTGTGTAACCCAGTAAATTAGCATATTTATCACTCATGCTGATATTTAGTAAATTATTCAGCCCTGAAAATATCGAGGTTTTAGCGAATTTACTAACCCCAGTTAAAAATACGAACCTTAAACTCCCGCTCTCTGATTTCATTATCTTATAAAAATCCTGTAATACATCCCTGTTTTTACCAGCCATCTCGGGGTCATTAATATGTTTAATTATCGGATCATCATATTCATCTATTAAAATTACTACTTGCTGATTATATTTCCTCACTAAGGCTTGGATAAGTTCCTGAAAAAGAAGAGATGGTCCTTTATTTTCATCTAGGTTAATTCCTTCTTTAATGGCATTAGCGATAACCGCAGATCTTAGACCTGAATATAGTTTTTCAGATGTGCTTTTCTCTACAGCAGACATATCTATCTTAATCACAGGAAACTCTTCCCAGACATACTCAGAACTGTCTAACCATAAGCCTTTAAATAAATGCCTCTTATTCTTAAAAATAGCTTCTAAGGTAGATACTAATAATGACTTCCCGAAACGGCGTGGACGACTCAGGAAATAGGCTCCCTTACCTGATGCTAAAAGATTGTTTATATATTTAGTTTTATCTACATACAGAAAACCCTTTTCTATGATGTCCTGAAAAGACTGTATACCTATAGGTAGTTTTTTTAGCTCTGAATTCATGGCTAGTATTTATTATACTTGCTTGGAAATTAAAATGAATTTTGGGGAAATTAAGCCCAATAAGGTATGTATTTAGTATGCTTTTTAGATTTATTCTCAGAGTCCTCTGGGCGTATTAAACCCGCTTCTACAGTGGCATTAATAATCCTTGAAACGATAGAAGCATTCCCTTTAGCTATTTTAAATCGCTCTCTAAGAGAATGATTCGTCATATAATCATTTGAGACCTGCTTTAAACAACAGTGCTGATAACATGCCCTGATTTTATCCTTAGAGCTCATTTTACTTAATTCTAAAGGAGCATAGATTATGACCCTCGTCAGGTTAGGTGTTTCCTGAAATTCAGGTGGTGGCAAGTATGCAGATTCAATAGAATCTATAACCCTATCTACTCCACTGCCTCTTTCTTCACAAATTCCAATCTTACGCATTAGAGCAGCTAATTTATCGTTTCTAGTACGATTATCATCTATAAATCTTTTAAGTTCTGTAGCTGGTTTACCAGAATTAGTTATTTCCATTCGATCAGAGAAAATCTCTACTTTAGGACCTTGTGATCCTTCTCTAAAATCCTGATGGATAATAGCGTTAGCGACTAACTCTCGGATTATAACTTCAGGATAAATTTTAATAGTCTCTCTAAATGAATCTCCTATGCGTTCCCCCTTGGTTATTTGATCATTAATATAATCCATTACTAAACTGAAACACACAGCATAACCACTCTCAAAAGTTCTCTCTTTAAGTGCTGTAATTTTATTTTTGTTTTCGTAAATGATAACCCTAATCGCTCTTCTATATAAATCGTCGAACTCATGAAGATCTTTTGCGAAGAGTAACGCACCTAAATTCGTAACTTGGTATTTTTTATTTCTGTGCTTTATAAATCCTTCTTTAAGTAATCTATCTAGAATAGCTTCTGTACTTTTAGGTAACGCCACGCCAATTAAACGGAAATAGGACTGGACATCTAAAAGCCTGTTTATATCGTTTTCGTCCAATTTATCTAGTGCTATTTCAGATTCAAATGAGCTCTGGGAAGTCTTACTCCATATTTTTCTTTCTAGTTCAGGATAATCATTCAATGGCTTAGTATGCCTGCTAATGCGAATATATGCTTGAGATTTAAATTATACGTGACCATTGATTGCAGCAG
>DAISHM010000123.1:0-5057 GCA_036822535.1 Candidatus Caenarcanales bacterium | reverse complement strand
TTACTCGTACTGTAGCTAAAGAGTGGGCTAGGTTTAATATTAGATGTAATTCTAAAGCTCCGGGTTTTATTGAAACCCGTTTAACTACTGCTCCTTCAGATGATCCTAAATTAGGTATCCCAGAGCAGCAGATGCAGATGATACAGATGCTCTACTCTCAGACTGGCTTGCAGCGTAAAGAAGGTATGGGTAAGCCTCAGGATATAGCGAATATAGCTCTTTTCTTTGCTTCAGATTTATCTAGTTATGTAAGTGGACAAGTCTTAATAGCAGCTGGGGCGATGATAGATACTTATTAAAACTAAAAACCCACTCATTGAGTGGGTTTTTAGTTTTGAGTTTTATTTTCCTAAACTTTGCAACCTTGCGAGAAGCTGAGGAGGTTTAGACTACTTAGCTAAAGCTGCTGCTGCTTGTCTTGCTTCTGGAGCTGGAGCTTTAGGAGCTTCTTGAGCTGGAGCTTGTGTAACAGTTGGTTTAGGGGCTACATCTATTTTTGCTGCTACTGCTGGGTTGATTTGCATATTAATTTTCTCCTTAGTAATTTGTACTTACGTACTCGACTTATGTATAAGATATTAACAAAATTAAAAATATATGTAAAGTTTTTTTTGTTGCTTAAGATAAAATTTTTTATATCTTTTTAATTTTTATAATTTATGATCCAGAATCCTTGTTCTGGAGCTTGGTTTAGAGTTTTTTACTTAGACTTCTTTGATTTTTTTATTTTCACTGTTTTTCTTCTTTGAACGGTCTCTAAAAAGAACCCAGTGAATACCGATATAAAGGCATGCGACGTAAGAGAGAACTAGTGAGGCTTGTTGTATTTCTATGAGTAGTGTTTTAGGCATCGCAAATTTCCTCTTTATCAAGCTTAGTGTTTATTTCATAAGCTTTATCTAAGCATTTTATCCCAGAAGCTAATAGCAGTAAAGCTGCTAGCCCTTTGATTATATTCATTTCTTGAAATAATTTAGTAGTATCAAACAAAAACATATAAACTACTAAACCTGTTGGACTTATAAGCCAGAAACCCAGTGATTTGATAATCTCAATAAAAATATACCTGAGAATGTATGATTTAGGCAGTTACAGAGTTACTAGCTTCTGGACTTTTATTTAATAAAGGTTGAGCTGATTTCATTAAACTTGTTAAATTTAATTCTGGGGCTAGTTTTGTTGCTAATTCTTTTAATGCAGAGAATAAAGGTCGAAGATTATTTATAGTTTCTTGAGATATTTTTATCTCAAGTCCAGCTTCTTTTGCTATAGGAGCTGAGTTTGTGTTAGTTTCTGCTTTTATGGCTGCAACTTGAGGATTTGCAACTTCTGGTTTAATCGCTAAAGTATTGCCTGCTTCGCGATTAACAGTTGCATTTGGATTTGGGTTTATCGCAGAGTTTACTTGTTCAAGCTGGCTTGCTGGCTTTGTTTCTTCCGCTGTCCTCTGTATAGCTGCTGACTGTTGAGAAGCACCTGCACCACCTAAAAATTTCGTTGCTAGACTTAATAAATTTAAACCCATAATAAAAAAGCACCGTAAAATATATTAACATATTTTACGGTGCTTTTCAAATTTTTAATATCTATGAATTAACTTAAGCTGTAACTAAGTTATAGAGAGACTTTCCCGCTGATTTTAAATCTTCACAGGCTTGAGCTACTCTAGCTGCCATATTTTCTTCAGCTTTCTTCATGTAAGATCTAGGATCGTAAACTTTTTTATTTCCTACTTCACCTTCGATTTTTAACATACCATCATAGTTTTTAAACATATGATCCACTATAGGTTTGCTGAAAGCATACTGAGTATCAGTATCTATATTCATTTTTATAACACCATAATCTAAAGTCTCGTGTATATCACTTAAGTCAGAGCCAGAACCACCATGAAACACTAATAAGTGTTCTTTAGAGAACTTAGCTTTAACTGCAGCTTGACCGTCTTTAAGTATGCTTGGTTTAAGTTTTACATTACCTGGTTTGTATACTCCATGCACGTTTCCGAATGTAGCTGCTAACATGAATCTTTCATTAATTGGGCTTAATTCTTCCCATACATAAACCATATCTTCTGGAGTCGTGTAAAGCTTTTCATTAGAGTGACCTGAGTTATCTACTCCGTCTTCCTCACCACCGACTACACCAGTTTCCACTTCTAATAAAATCTCGTTATCATTACAGAGCTTTAATAACTCTTTAGCGATATTCATATTTTCTTTAGTGGATAATTCTGAACCATCGAACATATGAGAGTTAAATAAATTAGGCAAGCCTTTAGCTCTTCTCTCTGCCGTCTTAGCGATAAGTGGCTTTAAAAACTTATCCACTTTACCAGGCTGGCAGTGGTCTGTGTGAATAGCTACTAAAACATTATATTTTTCAGCTAGGGTATGAATCGCTTCGGCTAGGACTACAGCACCTAAGACCATATCTTTATTCGCGATACCAGAAGCGAATTCTGCTCCACCAGTGGAAACTTGTATAATACCATCAGACTTGGCATCTGCTAAGCCTTTCAGGGTCGCATTAATCGTAGAAATCGATGTGATGTTTACCGCAGGGTAAGCATATTTATCTTTTTTGGCTCTATCGAGCATTTCACAGTATTGTTTATAATTAGCTACAGGCATTTATATTACTCCTCGAATTTCTCATTCTAGCATAAAGCTGGAGTGGCTATCGGGCTATTAATTTAGACCTGCGACTACTGGTTTAACCGCACCCTGATTACTAAGTACTATTACTTCAAGTAGAGGATATCTGCGAGTTCGGTTATCTAGGAAATTATAAATTTTAGATGAAATTAAGGCTTGTAGTTTCGCCGAAAATTTTTCTAAATCGTCTACTGGAGCTGGTTTCTCTTTGTCGATCATGCTGTCGAGTGCTGTGTGTGAAATTTTTATTAATTCAGTATTAAAAGTTCTTTCATCAAAGCCTAATGGTAAAAGTATTCCCTTCGTTTCTAGGCGAGGCTCTGTGCTGAACTGACCATAGGCATTAATATTCACCACTAAAAGAATGAAACCATCACTGAGAATCATCTTTCTCTCTAGTATAATATCTTCGTCTAATCTGCCGACATTATCGTTATCGACTAAAACTATTCCAGAGTCAATCTTTTCCTTAATGCTGCATTTGCCATCTTGCATCTCTAAGACATCACCATTATCTAAAACAAATATATTGTCAGGGTGAACACCACACTTAACCCCAGTTTCACCATGTTTGAGTAACATACGATACTCGCCGTGGCAAGGCATGAAATTCACTGGTCTACATAGATTAAGTAATAGTTTCTGTTCTTCTTGGCTAGCGTGACCTGACACATGGATACTTTGACCTAGACCATAAATTACATCTGCACCACGTGCAAACAAAGTATCGATTAAGTTATTAACATATTTTTCATTGCCCGGAATTGGTGAAGCACTGACTAGTACTTGATCTCCTCCTTGGATTTTTACGTATTTATGTTCATTACGGGCTATGCGTGATAATGCTGCGAATTGCTCTCCTTGACTGCCAGTGGTTAATATAATTAAATCCTCTGGAGGAATCTTATTTACCTCTTCTTGTTTGATGATGAAGTTATCTGGGATAGAGATAAAACCTAGTTCACGAGAGATATTAGCTAGATTAACCATGGATCTACCAAATATGGTAACTTTTTTATTAGCTTGCAGAGCTAATTGTAGAACTATTTTTACGCGGCTAACTTGGCTAGCGAAAGTAGTAATGAATAGTTTTCTTTTAGAATTAAAAATTAATTCTTTAATTTTAGGAATTACAGCTTTCTCTGATGGCGTATAGCCTACTCTTTCAGCATTGGTACTATCACTAATGAGTAAGTCCACACCCTCCTCGCCAGCAGCTGCTAAGCTCTGTATATCGAAGTATTGATTTTCTACAGGACTATGGTCAAATTTAAAATCACCACTATGCACTATACGCCCAGCTGGAGTGTCGATAATTAAACAGTAACTGTCCGCAATACTATGATTGTTACGTACGTACTTAACTGAAAAATGCTGACCGATTTGTACTCTGTCTCTAGCTTTAGTCCATACCATTTTTTGGTGGAGTATATTAGCCTCTTTAAGTTTACTTTGTATTAAAGCATAAGCAAGTCCTGGAGCATAAATAATAGGTATATTTATCTCTCTTAGCATTGGTACTATGCCACCTATATGATCCTCGTGACCGTGAGTGACTATCATGCCGCGAATGCGATCTTTATTAGCTATTAAATAGTTTATTTTAGGCAGTACTATATCGACTCCTATCATGCTTACTGTCGGGAAGGCTAACCCAGCGTCTACTAGCATAATGTCATCGCCACACTCAAATACCCAAGTGTTTTTGCCTATTTCAAAGAGACCACCCAATGAAATAATTTTGACTTTTTTAGTCGGATCATAGACTATTGGACTAGAGCCGTGCTGTACCTTTCTAGTCACAGTCTTAATATCACCGCTGCTAGATTTAAGGATTCTTCGAGTTTGGTTACTTATTTTATTCAGACTAAATCTGCCTCTGCTT
This sequence comes from Candidatus Caenarcanales bacterium, assembly GCA_036822535.1. Taxonomy (GTDB): domain Bacteria; phylum Cyanobacteriota; class Vampirovibrionia; order LMEP-6097; family LMEP-6097; genus LMEP-6097. The sequence goes on along the minus strand of DAISHM010000123.1, from coordinate 515 downwards.
CTTCTAAAACTGCTTTAATTAAATTCTTGTATTCTATTTGCTTATTAAGACCTAATGGCATCATAGGGCTTCTTAACTGAGCAGAACATAATTCCAAACCAGCTAAAGCAGCTTTAATGCCTATAGGGTTAGTATCCGAAAATATAGCCTTCATTACAGGAAATATTCTTAGATGAATTCTCTTAGCTAGCTCAATATTCCCAATTTCAAATGCAGCTATCATTTCTTTCATTTGTTTACCGACTACGTGAGAGCAAACAGAAATAACTCCGTCTGCACCTATGCTCATCATCGGTATTACTAAGCTGTCTTCCCCAGAATATATTTTAAAGGCATTAGAGGAGAATTTCTGCCTAATGGTACTGATAAGATCGAAATTAGAGCTAGCTTCTTTTAAACCTATTATATTTTTATTGTTAGAAGCTAATTCTATGACAGATTCTGCATTCAGGCTAACTATGGAACGCGCTGGTACATTGTATAGTATTATCGGTAAATCACAGTTCTTGGCGATT
>DAISHM010000122.1:0-5083 GCA_036822535.1 Candidatus Caenarcanales bacterium | reverse complement strand
CTAATTCATCAATCAGAAAGCACTGCCCAAGCGACTTCTGCTTTCTATAGCGTTTTGCTCTTTCTGCTAAACTAAGTTCACTCATTATTTTACGAGTTTATCTAGTTCACCACTGGCTTCTAAAGCGTGTAAATCATCACAGCCACCCATAGAAACACCGTCTATAAAGATTTGTGGTACTGATTTTCTGTTACCTTTAGTATGTTTGGACATTTCTTCACGAGCAGCTTCATCACCATCGAGTTTGATTTGTTTATACTGTAGTTTTTTAGCTTCTAATAAGCCTAGAGCTTTTCTACAATAAGGGCAGTGATCCCAAGTATAAATAGTAATTTCTTTTTGCATAATGCCTAAAGCCTTATTATACCTGCACCGCTAATGGATGTCTTTCACAGAATTTTGCGATGCTATCACAAGCTTTCTCTAAAGCACTGATATTCTGCACCATCGCTATTCTAATGTGACCCTCTCCCTTAGCACCGAAGGTAATACCCGGTACTACAGAGCCCCCCGTCTCTTTTAATAAATTAGTCGCAAACTCTAAAGAACTTACATTAATTGGAACCCAAACATACATAGCTCCTTTAGGGTTCATTGGTTTAAAACCGATTTCTCTTAGGCGTGACACTAGAAAATCTCGACGACGCTGATATTCTAGACGAATTTCTTCTCTATAAGCATCTCCTAGATTAAGTGCTGCTATTCCAGCTTCTTGTATTCCCATACATACGCCATAATCTAAGTTTGTTTTTAGCTTATAAAGAGTGTGTACTATTTCTGGATTACCACAGGCAAATCCTAGTCTCATTCCAGCCATATTATAGGTTTTAGAGAAAGTATGAAATTCGATAGCTACATCCATAGCTCCTTCTACCTCTAAAACAGAACATGGTTTATAATCGTCAAACCAAATCTCAGAATAGGCTAGATCGTTTAGTAGAATAATATTATATTTTTTACATAGATCCACAGCTTTTTTCATATAAGCTTTATTTACAGATGCTCCTGTAGGATTGTGTGGATAACTGCATATCATGATTTTAGCTCTGATTAAAACATCCTCTGGAATAGCATCTAGATCACCTACATACTGATTCTCTGCCTTTAGAGGTAATTCATAGACATGACCACCAGAAAGTACAGTGGCACGCATATGTACAGGGTAGTATGGACTAGGGGTAATAGTGATATCCCCTTCTTGAATATAGGCGAAAGCTAAATGTCCTATGCCTTCTTTAGAACCGATTAAGGGTAGTACATTTGAAGCGGGATCTAAATTAACCCCAAATCTAGATGAAAACCAATCACAGATAGCTTCTTTAAAAGATGGTAAACCACTAAAAATAGGGTACTGCTGATTACGTAGTTTATGCATCCCGTCATAGAGAGCTTTTAATACTGTAGGATCAGTAGGACGATCTGGTGAACCGAGACTTAAATCTATAAGCTCCTTACCCTCTTTAATAACCTCTAGTTTTAGCTCATCGAGCTGTCCAAAGGCATATGGGGGCATATCAACTAATCTTAAAGATGGGAGTACCCGATAATCTGAGTGAAGTTTCATTATCTAGATAATTATAGACTTATCTTTTATCTATCGTAAGCTTCTAATCTCATTTTTGCGTATAACTTAAACCACTGAGCAGCTTTTTCTTGCTGGGATAAAACGTTAGTTTTATTAGACTTTTCAGCTTCTTCTTTTTTATAAACTGGTCTAACTAAGCCTAAATTCATTTTTACTCCCTTGCTGTATCTCTGAATATATAAAGAAAACTATTTGATATTTTTGATAAGAATTTAAAAATTTTTTTAAACTGTTTCGCACATAAAAGAAACAGGTTTAATGAACTCTTTACTAGTTCTTTCATTTAAAGATTTGTAAGTTCCAGCTGCACCACGATCGTAGTTACCCCAGAATTTATTACCTTGTTTTAACCAAGCTTCATTTCTGCGTTTTTTGTAATTTAGGTTTTGATTTTTAAGTGTAAGGTTAAGCCATAGAGCGAATTTCTCAAATTCTGGATTTCTTTCAAAGGATTTAACCCCTCTTTCTCTACTATCCTCTTCAAGCTGATGATAAAGTGTTCTTAAAAATCCTGCTGACATCTTTATATCTCCCTAATCTAGTTTCGCATCCCTTATGCTTAACTATATAAAGAAATAGCCTGCTATAATTTGATAGGAACTTTTCCATGACAGACACAGATTATTTAATTTACGGTTCTGTAGTTACTTTTATAGTGTTAATACTGAATTTTCTGGCCTTCTTTTTACTACCTCTAGTGTTAAGACAAGTTCTGAAATATAAATTATTTGATAATAAAAATTTAAAAGAAATGTCTAATTAGTCGAAATTTGCTTTTGGGTATATCCTAATTAATATGAAGATAGCTGTCATAGTAAGTCAAGTTCCAGATACTACTGCCAAAATTGAAATAAATCCTGATGGAAAATCTATTAATGATTCAGGTATAGACTGGATTTTAAATCCTTATGCTGAGTTTGCGATTGAAAAAGCCTTAAAGTTAAAAGAGGCTAATGATAAGGTCAGTGAAATTATTTTATTTGCGATAGGGCCAGATAGGACAGCTAATGCGATTCGCTCTGGTTTGGCTATGGGAGCAGATTCTGCTGTGCTAGTTAAGTCAGATAAAATAGACCCTAAAGCTTTAGCCGAAAAGATTAAAGAGAAAGAAATCGATTTAATTCTAGCTGCTAAAAAAAATATTGATATAGAAGCGGTTTGGTTAGAGGCTGGTGTAGCTGCTCATTTAGATTTAGCAGTTTTAGCTAATGTAAATAAATTAGAGTGGGAAGCTGGTAAGCTAATCGCGGAGAGAGAAGTACCTAATGGAGTAGAAAGATTTCAAGTAGAAGGTTCAGCTTTAATCACCTGTGATAAGGGTAAAGATGAGCCAAGATATGCTTCAGTAATGGGTTTAATGAAAGCCAAGAAAAAACCTTTAGAGGAAATAGATTTAAATACTGAAGATAAAATAGGTTTAAATCCAGTGGAAGCTAGTTTGCCAGCTCCGCGTGCTGCCGTTAAGATTTTTGAAGGTAGTCCTAAAGAAGCTGCTAAGCAGCTATTAGATGCTTTGAAAAACGAAGCAAAAGTGCTATAAATGAACAAAAAAGAGGAGTCTAGACTCCTCTTTTTTGTTTAAACATTCTAAAAAGCTATTACTTAGTAGCAGTCTTAGCCTTAGCAGCATCTAAATCTGCTTTAGTAATGACTTTAGTCCTGTCGTCAAAAGGCTTAACATCAATAACTTTAACTTTAAACTTAAGCTCTTCGCCAGCTAAAGGGTGATTATAGTCAATAGTCACCTTAGTGTCAGTGAAATCTACTACTTTTAGTGGGGTAGAGACATTATTACCAGCAGCATCTTTATTAACAGCGTAAATGATGGCATCTTTTTTAAGTTCTACACCTGTAAATCTTTTGTCTCTGTCTATTTCTATAACTTTTTTCGGATCACGTACACCATAAGCTTCTTCTGGTTTTAAAGTAAAGCTCTTGCTAGAACCCTTACGCATACCGATAAGTTTATCTTCGAAAGCTTTTAGTAACTGTTTATTACCGATTACCACCTCTAATGGTTTTTTACCTTTAGTGGTATCGAATTCCTTACCAGTCTTTTTAAAAGTACCAGTGTAATCGAAAGTAACGATGGAACCTAAATCTACTTTAGGACCAGTACAGCCAAAGCTTATAAAGCTTACTAGAATCAAAACTAAGAAACTTATCTTTTTAGACATGAGAAAATAAATTGTAGCCAATTCTAACCTGTCAAATCAATATTTTCATAATTGTTTTCTCGTTTTAAAAAATCTTTCATGATACTGCTGACATAATTTTTGGTTTCACTGTATGGAGGTACGCCTTTATACTTTGCGACAGCTTCAGGACCTGCATTATAAGCTGCTAGTGCTTTCTGAACATTTCCCTCAAAGCGATTTAGCATTTGAGCTAAATATTTAATTCCGCCTTTGACGTTCTGATAAGGATTCCAGCTATTAAATACTCCCATCTCTCTTGCTGTGCCAGGCATTAATTGCATTAGACCTTCTGCTCCTACCGCACTTTTAGCATTAGGATCGAAGCCAGATTCTTGTTTAATTACACTTTTTACTAAATTAGGTGATAAATCAACTTTATAATGAGCTGCTAATTCTGCGGTAGTCGTATTAATATAATCTTCAAACCCTTCTGGTAAAAGGCTGTAACTGTCAGCATCTTTAATAGCCTTGCGGATGCTACTATCGCTAGCTTGATTTATAGGGCTAAGATTGGCTGTTAAGTTTTTCTGACTAGCAGTTTTATTAGTTTCTGTTTTTCCTGCATCAACAAATTTATTTAGAATATTAGCGAAACTCGCTCTCTCTCCGAATTTTTGATCTAAAATTCTAGTCTTAGCCTCGACCTGAGACTCTAGACCTTTTAAATAGCTATTCATCTGACTAATACGTTGTTCTATGAATGATAAAGCCATCGTATCTAATATATCCCTCGTATAAAGCGAGAGCAGTATCGTATTAATGTAGTATATTTAGTTTTGTATGCTACCTTTTGGTCTAGGTTTTCCAGAGTTGATTGTCATTTTATTTGTGGCATTAATTATTTTTGGACCGAAAAAACTGCCAGAGCTAGGAAAGAATCTGGGTAAAGGTTTGAAAAGTTTTAAAAAAGGTATAGAAGAGGCTGGGGAAGAATTTAAGAAAGCTACTGAGCATGATAACCCCGAGAATACAGAATCTAAGTAATGCATTATCATTAGATTATGGTAATTGATTCTAAGTTTATTGGTAAAACTTATCCTGAGTCTCTTTATGAGATAGGTAGAGAAAAAGTTAAAGAGTTTATACGTGCTACTAAGGGTGATTTATCTTTCTATGATGAGACTTTACCTCTTACTTTTCCTGTAGTTTATGCTTCAGGTCTTCTAGAGGCAATTTTATATGATAAGGAATTAAATCTTAATTTAAGTAAACTGGTGCACGGTGATCAAGAATTTACTTACCATACTAAGGCTCGAATTGGTGATGTGATTAAAAGCTTTGGGATTATAGAAAATATTTT
>DAISHM010000121.1:0-5092 GCA_036822535.1 Candidatus Caenarcanales bacterium | reverse complement strand
CCTGTAACGCTAAAGATCTAGAGAATAATAAATTTAAATTATTAATGCATCTAAAAAACTTTCGTTTTACTGATGTCTATGGTGAGCGTCGAGGCTTTACTAGAGAAGAGTTTAGAGAAATATATAAACGATGCTTTAATATTATCGAAAGAAAAATCGAAAATGGCATAGTCTCCCTAAAACTCACTAAGGGAGAGCGAGATAAAGAAATTAAAGCTGTACTTATTAGTAATGACCCAAATTCTAAAGAAATACTCGACCCCAATTTTAATGATGAAGTGAAATTTAACACTTCAGGTCGAAGCTCATTTTGCCGTCCAGCTCTTAAAATTATCAATGAAATTTTAGAAAAGACTATAAACCCAAGTGAATTAGATATTTCTAGCCACATTCAAAATCATGATGAGACTAAAGCCCACCTAGGAATTACTAAGAGTGAAATAGAGTCTCTAGTTAGCCGTCTCGGTGAGAGCTGGGAGAAAATTAGCATCCAAGATAATCGCTACGAAATAGATTTCGAGGATGATAAATATCAGGAAATAGCCTTAAAAATAGGCTCTGTAAACAATCCTCTAGTTAGAAATAGACTTCAGATTTTTATTAATCTTGTAGAAGCCTTAAGTAAAAAGCATGGCACACCAGATAAAATAATTTTCGAGTTTATCCGTGGTGACGGAGGTTACATAGACGGTAGTAAAGTAGTGAAAAACTACGATAAAGCCATTAAAGATAATGAAAAGAAAAATGATAAAGCAGCTAAAGATCTTTTAGAGCATGGTTTAGAGCTAAATAAAAAAAATATAGATAAATATAAGCTCTGGGAAAGACAGGGGCGTATCTGCCCTTATACAGGTGAAGCCTTAATTCCAGAGAAATTCAGAGAATACCAGATAGATCACATAGTACCTTATGCTGATGTCATCACCTCTGATGCACTATTTAATAAAGTTCTCTGCCTTGGCTCAGCGAACCAAGAGAAAGGCAAAAGAACTCCTTATGAATGGATCTCTAATAAGGGAGTCAATGAATGGATAAACTTTCAAGCTCGCATTAGGAATATGAAAGATCTACCTAAGCGTACTAAAGAGCTTTTAATTAACACTAAACCCCTAGAGCTTTTCGAGAAATATACGGGCTTAGCTGAAACTGCTCATATAGCGAGATTGGCGCAGAATATTACAGCTAAATTATTTGACTGGGGCTTACAGACTAGAGATGATGAAAGAAAAATCTTCGTAAATAATGGAGCCATCACAGCTAAATTAAGAGCTAAATATAAATTAGAAAGGCTTTTAGTTAATTTAAGTGAAGAAGAGTGGCAGAGTTTAAGTCCTGAATTAAAAAAGAAAAATCGTGATAATAAACTTCACCATGCTTTAGATGCTTACTGTATAAGCTGCTCACAGAGTATTAAAGAAAAAATAGATAGCTCAATTAATGATACAGATACTAAACGCTTTAGCTGTGAGGCTTTAGAAAAGAGTAAAGAAAATTTCGAGAAAAGATTTAAAGAAATCTCTGCTTTTAATAAGACTAGAGATATTTCTGCTCTCTTACCGAAGGAAACCATCTACAGGTTAGAGACTATAGAAAGAGCTAATAAAAAGGGAGTATTAGTTAAGTTTAACTGCCTGACTTATCATAAGGATTTCTACGCTTATCTTTCAGAGAAAATTACTAAAGATGAGATTAATAAAAGGCTAGAAAATCTCTGGGATTTAGCGATTAAAAAAGACCTAAAAGATAAATTAGAAAATATGGATTTCTCGAAAGAGGCTTGGTTAAATATCTTAAAAGACTACAGACACCCTCACAGAAAGACTTTAGTAAAGAAAATCCAAATCATAGATAAAGAAACAGAAGCTGAGACATACTTAGATGATAATCGCTTATGCCTAGAAGAATTTAAAGATTTTTCACCTAATAATTCTCTTACTAAAGGACAGTTTAAACATACTAAGAGCCATAAAGGTCAAGTAATCTATTTCGATGAAAAAGGAAAAGCTAGAGTATATCCGCTTTATGCTCATAAAAATACTAAACTTGCTTTAGATGAACTAAAAGCTAAAGGCTATAAGCTTTATGAAAATGGCTGTATGTTTGAGACTGGAGATAGTATACTGGTGGAGTCTGATTTTAAAGTGGGAGCTAAGGAGTATCCAGCTGGGGTTTATTTATTGAGTTCGATAAACTCAGATGGAAATATTGCATTAAACGGCAAGAAAATAAGAACAACAAGCAATACTCTAACACAAGCACGATTCATTAAAATAGATCCAGTAAAAACCTCCAAGGAAGCTAATCTAGAAGTAGGCACCGCTCTCGTATAAATATGATAGATAAACTCCCCTTAAATCTGGACTTAGAGACTAAAGAAGTTTTACTAACTCTAAAGGATGCTCACCGCTACCTCGCTGAATTAAAGGGCATTTCTAAAACTATACCGAATGAAAGTATTCTTATCAGCACCTTACCCTTACTTGAAGCTAAAGATAGCTCGGCGATAGAGAATATCATTACCACTCACGATGAGCTTTATAAAAGTACTTTATTTGAAGATTACCTAAATAATCCTGCTGCTAAAGAAATAGATAGCTATGCTGAAGCCTTAAAGCTTGGCTTTAAAAAGATCTCAGAGAAAGGCTTACTTACTAATTCTTTAATTTTAGAGATGCAAGAGAAAATTACTAATAACTCTGCTGGCTTTAGAGTGGTAGCTGGCACTAAACTACTAAATAATAAAGGGGAATGTGTATATGAACCACCTCAAGACAGTAGTGTAATAAAAGAATTAATGAAAAATCTAGAGGAATATATTAATGACGATAGTCTCTGCACCCTAGATCCACTAATTAAGATGGCTATTATTCATCATCAATTCGAGTCTATACATCCCTTTTACGATGGTAATGGTAGGACTGGCAGAATTATAAACATACTTTATTTAGTATTAAAAGAGCTGCTTGATTTACCTGTACTATATCTTAGCCATTACATTATAGAAACTAAAAACGATTACTACACACTATTACAAAAGGTTAGGAACGAGCAGCCCAATCCAGAACTCTATAAAGCCGCTTGGCAAGAGTGGATCTGCTATATATTAAAAGGCATAATTAGCACTTCTAAACGCACGGTAAATACTATTAGTAAAATAAGAGACTTAATGCAGGATTATAAAATTAGAATCCGAGCCGAGCATAAATTTTATTCTCAAGACCTTTTAAATATACTTTTCTCTCATCCCTATACTAAAGTTTCTTTTCTAGTAGATAATCTAGGCATTAATCGCAAAACAGCGACTAAATATCTAGATGAATTAACAGCCTCAGGCTTTTTAAGTCTAGAAAAACTTGGTAATAGTAATTTTTACATTAACCAAAAACTATTTAATATTTTTCTAGAAGATTAGACTATATCCAAAAAAATGAAAAATTTGGACACAGGTAAAAAAGTATGTCCAAAAAAACGGAAAATTTGGACATAGATGAAAAAGCGTGTCCAGAAAAATCAAAATTTTGGATATTGTGTTCAAGAAATTTCACTAAGTAGCCGAAAGATTTATTTGTAAAAAGACTCAAGTTTTTTTACAGCTGGTGAATCTGTGTGAGTTTTCATATTATTACTATCAGTAAAGCAGGCTCTAAGCTATCTGTCGATAGAGGTTTATTAATATGCTCTTCTAAAGACAGTGAAGATAAATTCGTCGTACTTAAAGATGTAAGAGCCGTAATCTGCTTGACTCCCAAGCTGCTATTTACTGGCGAAAGCATCTCTAGAATTTTAGATAATGAAAGCATCATACTTCACTGTAATGAAAATTATCTGATAGTCGGCATTAGTGCTGCTGAAGATAAAGTAATTAGAGGAGAAGTATTTCACAATCAAATCTCTAGAAATATTGAATTTGAGAATTCTCTCTGGGAAATGATTTTAAGGGGAAAAATATCTAATCAATTTAAAACCCTCGAAAGGGTAAGCCCAGAACACAATCTATGGCATCTACTCGATCAAGAAAAGTTAGATGAAAGCAATTCTGCTAGATGGTATTGGGAATATTATTTCACTGGTCTAGGTTATCCTGAATTAATTCGTGAAAAGAAGGATGCAGAACACTTTATTAATAAAGCTCTTAACTATGGTTACGGGATTATTCGAGGTCTGATTCATCGTTCTAGTTTAATCTACGGTCTCTGCCCTAATTTAGGCTTTCACCATAAATCTAGATACAGAGCGACTCCACTTATTTATGATTTAATGGAAGTATTCAGACCATTTACTGATCTCATTTTCATTCACTTTTTCCAAAACGAAACTAAGAATATGCCAGAAGATATACTCTGGCAGCGCTGGATTCAGAAATTCATGAACAGCTTACGAGAAATGCGTTTGGAAGATGAACAAAAAAAGAATTATAAACTTATGGATGCCATAGATATTTACGTAAGACAGTTTGCCAAATGCTTTGAGGATGAATACTTTAAATACCTTAAGCTAAATCCGCTGTGGATACCAGATGTAAACAAGCACTATTACTTAAAAGATGAGGAGTAAATTTAGAATGGGTTGGCTGATGGTAGCTTTCGATCTACCAGTGGTAGAAGATGAAGATAGAAAAAAAGCGAGTAGATTTAGAAATGATTTACTAGACATGGGCTTTACCATGATGCAAGAGTCTATTTATATCAGGAACTGCATTAGTATTGAAAAGTATAAAACCGAGATGAATAGAGTAAAGAACTTAGCACCGACTAAGGGAAATATAACTGCGTTTTATATGACAGATAAACAGTGGGAAAATTCTATAAATATAGCTCTTTATGAGCCAGCCCCCTTAGGTAACAGAAAATATAAAGCAGGACAAAAAAATCCTGCTCAATTAACTTTTTGGTGATTTTTTATTTAAGTTTGAGATGAATTTCACCGTGCATGCAGAGGGTTTAACTATCTCAGATCAGTTATGACAATGTTCTAGAAGCTATTTGATATATATTTGATTTTAGCACTCTTACGTTTCTCCGATTATATCAAATAGCTTTTAGAGGTGGTGTCAACACAGAACAGTATATAAAAAAAAATCTAGAAATATTAT
>DAISHM010000120.1:0-5110 GCA_036822535.1 Candidatus Caenarcanales bacterium | reverse complement strand
CTAAAAGGCTAAGCACTTCATTTTTTCTATAAGCTGGGCTAATAAAATCTGGGTTAAGTTCTATATATTTTTTGAGCTCTGCTTCAAATTTAGATAAAGCAAAAAAATAATTATCCTGTGAATACTCCTCTACAGCTTGGTTGTGTACAGGACAATAGAGTTTACCATTCTCTTCATCTAAATCTTTTTCTAGTTTGAAATCCTCACAGCTTACACAGTAAAGACCAGTATATTTACCCTTATAAATAAAGCCATTATCTCTGACCTTCCTAAAAAATTTAGTAACGAATTCTTTATGCTTAGTAGCAGAAGTCCTCACAAAATGCGTATTCTTAATTTCTAAAAATTCCCAGAGGCGCTTGAATTCATCTACTATCTCATCGCAGTGTTCTAGCGGTTTAAGATCCCTAGCAGCAGCAGCCTTTTCTATTTTCTGTCCATGCTCATCAGTACCAGTTAAAAAAGCAAGCTGGGCACCTGTTTGCACAAGATGCCCAGCTAAAAAGTCACAAGCAATAGTAGGATAGGCACTGCCTATATGAGGATTATCATTAACATAGTAAAGTGGGGTAGTTATATAATACTTCACTATGTTTATGCCTAAATCAGTCCATCACCTTTAGCATAGTAAGACTCTAGCTTAGATCTCAATTTAGACCTAGTCGCCTCATCTGTCGCTCTCTGTAAAGCCCACTTTAAAGCAGTGTCGGGCTTACAGTTTTTAGTTAAGGTGTATTTTTTAAGAACTGAATCTAGCTCCTCTTCGCTTGCGGCAGACACATTATCAATGTCTGACCCTAAATTCATTCCTCTACATTCCATATTAAAGAGTCTAGCAGAACCGCTGATTATTTCAAGGTTACAGTAGCACCAGAAGCTTCTAATTCAGCTTTAATTTTCTCAGCTTCATCTTTAGCTACGCCTTCTTTAAGGACTTTAGGAGCACCTTCTACTAAATCTTTAGCTTCTTTTAAGCCTAGACCAGTAATAGCTCTTACTACTTTAATAACGTTAATTTTAGAAGCACCAGCTGAAGTAAGCTCTACATCGAAATCAGTCTTCTCTTCTGCTGCACCAGCTCCATCACCACCACCTACAGCGATCGCTACTCCCGCTGCTGCGGTAATACCGAACTTCTCTTCCATAGCTTTTTTCAATTCAGCAGCTTCTAAAATTGTAAGCTCACTGATCTTTTCTAATACGACTTCTACTTTTGTACTCATAATATTACTACCCTTTTAAACTCTTAGTTCTATATCCTTTTACGCGTCACTACTCTCTTCAACAGAAGCTGGCTTATCAGATTGGATGATAAACTCTTTTACGAGTTTGCTCTGATCGGCGTCCTTCTTAGACAATTCATCAAATATGTAAGCTATAGATGAAGGAATATTGACAAGCATGCCAGCGATTTGGCTGAGTAAAACATCTTTGCTTGGAAGACCAGCTAATTGCTTAGCTTCTTCCGAGCTGAGTGTATTACCATCTAAGAAAGCACCTTTAAATACTACTTTCTCTTCGTTTTCTTTGGCAAAGGATTTAACTGTAGAAGCAGGCTCTACATCTTTATTATTAAAACAGAATAAAACTGCGGTTTGACCTACTAAATTAGCAGTAAGGTCTTGGTATTTAGAACCTTCAGCAGCTTTTCTAATTAGAGTATTCTTAGCTATTTTTAAAACAGCACCGTGCTCTCTTAATTTAGATCTAAGAGAACTGATCTGACCTACGCTAAGACCTAACTGGTCAGTAGTGAAGACAGCAGAGGCACTAGCGAAATTATCGCTTAGCTCTTTTATAATATTAACTTTATCGTTTTTTGTAACCAACTTTAGGCTCCTTGGATAATCGAGATAATGATTATAACATTCGAGTCCTGTGAAAGTTGAGCTTATAAATTAAAAAAATGATTAAGGTATTAAATCGAGGGAGATTTCTGAAGCTACTTTAATGAGTTCATATTTTTTAGCTGTATCGTAAAAAAGTTTAATTGATTTTATATCATCATCTGAAAGGCTCACAGTACTCTGATTAACATACATGTCTATGTAACGCTTAGCATCGTCATCATTAAGTCCATTTTGCGAGAAGTTCCTCGCGTAAGTTAGCGTCTCTTCAAAGTTCTTTAAACCGAAGTTAATTGATTCTGAAAGCTGCTTAGCGACCTTTACTCGTAAATCTGTGCTGAGATTGCGATCAATAACATTAGTTCCTAAAGGTAGATTTAAACCACCTGAAAATTTATGCCACCATTCTCCCAATTCCAGAACTGAGTGAAAACCTTTCTCTTGGAATTGTAACTGCGATTCGTGAATTAATAAGCCTGCACTTACTACGCCTTCATCTAAGAGCTTAAATACCTCATTAAAAGAGCAGTATAAAGGACTAATAGTCTCTCCTTTTTCTTTAGCATAAATATTTAGGCATAAATTAGCAGAAGTCATTGCTCCTGGGATAGCTATATATAAATCACTCAGCGATTTATTTTTATTAAAGAGCTCTAAACCATGTGAGTTTACTATTAATTTAGGCCCGTGTTTTAGAGATCCCATTGAAGCACCAGAGCGTATGATTTGATATCTATCGTGTATGTAAGCATAAGTATGAAAAGATACCGCGAAGACATCATAGGGAGCCTTTTCTGTACTACTTAAAACTAACTTATTTAAATTCTCAATTTCAGAGCTACCGAAATAGTAATCTAATCCTTCTAAATCAATTTTTTTTTCGGCAAGTGCATAGAACATAAAAGCATCATCAGAATCAGGGCTATGAGCGACTTTTATGCTGGTTTTTTCTATGGCGGTCATTAATTAGTTAGTTAAGGCTTTTTACAAGTGAGCTTAGCTGAGGTTCGTAGATGTCGTTAATAAAATTAGGATAAACACCATAGACTATAGCTAGTGAGAGTAGTACTGCTAGTACTACTAACTCTGATTTTCTCGCGTCTTGGAGAAGTAGATTAGACTCTTTTATCTCACCATAAAACACTCTCTGATTAGTCCATAGCATATAAGCTGCTGTAAGTATTAAAGATACAGAAGCCACTACTGATGAGATTTTTATAGTGCTTAGGCCAGCACCTACATAAGCACTAGTAAACGAACCATAGAATACTAATGACTCTCCGACAAAGCCAGACAGACCAGGTAAGCCTAAATTCGCCATAGCTGCTAATTTAAAGATGAAGAAAGTTCTAGGCATGACCTTAGCTAGACCACCAAAGTTCTCTAATTCCCTAGTATGTGCTCTTTCATAAATCATACCGACTATCATGAACAGAGCCGCTGAAATTAAACCGTGTGAAAACATCTGGAACACAGCTCCGCTGTAACCTGCTGTGTTTAAGCCTGCTAGACCTAAAAGTATAAAGCCCATGTGAGAGATACTAGAATAAGCGATAATCTTCTTAAAGTCAGTCTGTATAAGAGCTGAGTAGGCGCCGAAGACTATGTTCACTGTACCTAAGACAGCTAAGGCTGGAGCAAATATCTCTAGTACATCTGGGAAGAAGTCTAGAGCGAAACGAATAAAACCGTAACATCCCATTTTTAGTAATATTCCGGCTAAAAGCATAGATACTGGTGTAGGTGCTTCTACGTGAGCATCTGGCAGCCAAGTGTGCACTGGTACTGAAGGTAATTTAACTAGGAAGCAGGCTCCAATTAGCACGAATAATAAAGCCTGTACTGGTAGTGAGAAGCTCTTCGCTATGCCAGCAAGTTCTACCATGTCGAAGCTAGAGAAACCGCTGAAAGCAAGTAAGGTAAATAGACCTAAAAGTAAGCAAGCACCAGCAGCAAAAGTATAGATTAAAAATTTCATGGAAGCGTAATTTCTATTTTTACTCCCCCAGATTGCGATTAAGAAATACATCGGTACTAATTCAAGCTCCCAAGCTAAGAAGAAAAGAAAAATATCTTTAGCCATAAACACAGTCATTACGGATAGACACAAGAAAATTACTAATGAGTAGTAAAGTCTAGGTTTTTGGCTTAAAGCTATAGGTTTACTCGCGATAATCGTACAAGGCATAAGAATGGCAGTGAGTAAAACCATGGAGTATGCTAAGCCATCTACTCCTAGAGAGAATTTAATGTCACTGATCCATGGGTAAGTCTCTACTAGCTGCATTTGAGCTTTAGAAAAATCCATTAGCTCAAAATACTGATAAGCAGCTAAACCTAGTACTAGGAAACTGGCAAATAAAGCTGTGATCCTAGCTTGCCTCTCATTAAATGGAGCGAAAGAAATTAATAATCCTGAAACTAAAAGAATTATTAATTGCAAGCTAAGAGAATGTTCTGAGAAAATTTCCATATCATATGAAAATATATACTAATGTGCTAAATTATTCAATTCTAAACAAAATAATTCATTTGTTTAATTCTGAAAAACTTATGCTATTATTTTTCTTCGTGAATTTTTCACAGTTTTAGGTCAGATAGCTCAGTTGGTAGAGCAAAGGACTGAAAATCCTTGTGTCCCCGGTTCAATTCCGGGTCTGACCACCACTCTTTTTAGTAAAATTTAATACTTAACTGCTTAAAATTAATTCTTAGGTCTTAGTCATTTTTTATTAACTTTTGGGTATATTCTGCTAGAATAAGCAAAGTTAGAAGTAGTTTAGGTTCGAGTTTTCATTTAGCTCTTATTTGAATCACCTTCGCTTACAGTAGGAGTTAAATTGAATGTCGCAAAGAAATAAATTGTTTATCGGTAACCTAAATTATGGAGTTACATCAGCTGAGCTTGCTGATTTAATCAGCCAGAATTGGGATGTAGTAGAATGTAAGCTTATTGAAGGTAAAGGCATCGCTTTTGTGACCTTTGAAGACGCTGATAAGGCAAATGAAGCTAAAGAAGCACTTAATGGTTATGAGCTTAAGGGTAGAAATATGAAAGTAGATTTCGCTCTTGATAATAAAGATAGAAAGCCTAGACAGTCATTCGCTGGTGGTGGCGGACGCTCTGGTGGCGGTGGAAGCCGTTCTGGTGGCGGTGGCGGAAGAAGATACTAAATATCTTCTTTAGTCTTCTCTCTATTAAGGGACTAATAAAAAATTTCCTTAAATAATTTAATAAAGGGAGTTATCTAAAATGCCATCTT
>DAISHM010000119.1:0-5141 GCA_036822535.1 Candidatus Caenarcanales bacterium | reverse complement strand
TATAGTGAACGCATTTAGTTTTTTAGACTTGCTGTGACATCGTTGCTGAGATTTAAATCTTGCTGAACTTGAAGTAAGCCGCCGTTACTGATGATATATTTATTTTTTTCTTCTGAACTTATTTTTAAAATCTTCGCAAAATCTTGACTGCTAAAAATATCAGTTAAAATTTGCTTAGCTTTTTTCTTTTCTCCTTCATCACCATATTTTGCTCTAGACTCGAAGAAGCGTGTTATATCAATTTTTCCATCTTTGACACCATTAATCAGTTCTTCTGCAAGTTCTGGATTCTTTTCTTTTAAATCTAAAATTAATCTTGCATAACCGTCTAAGAAATCTTTGTAACCTTCTTTGCTTAGTGCCTTTTTAGTTAATTCTTCTATCTCAGCCTTTTTTTCTTTCAAAAAGGATAATTCATTCTTCTCTGCGTCACTGAGTGAGCCTTTATCTTCCAATTCTTTTATACGATTAGTAACACCATTATTTATATCTTGAATCTGTTTAGTGATTGGCTCTCTGTTCTTCCAGCCATTTTCTACGATTTCGTTATAGAGATTTACTCGCTCCTTTGGTATACCTTCAGAACCAAGATTTTGTATAGCTTCAAATTCACTTTCAAGCACTGCTGCTCTTTCTAAATCTTTTTGCTTTTCCGATATGCTTCTGTATTGATTTTGTTCTAGGCGCTGTCTTACGCTTTGTAATTCTTTAATTAATTTACTATCCTCTCCCTGCGTGAAGAACTCTGTGAAAATACCATTGTCTTTGTAGATAGAGAATCTATTTGCAGCGTCTTGTTCATTAACGGCAGATAATGTAACGGCATACTTTTCCCATTTCGCTATTTTATCTTTTTTTTCTTGTTCTAAAAGCTTGTTAGGGTCTAGATTTTGACTTTTAGCATCAGATTCTATTTTCTTTAAGTCCGATTGTAATAGTTCTAAAACCCTTTTCTGATCACTATTAATAGTGCTTGTAGTCAAAAGTTTCTCTGTTGTTGCTTTGAGAGTCTGAAAATCCATTTCATTTGGATTTTGGGTTGATAGATTTTTATCTAAAACAGCAAATTTGACCCCAGAAGCCTGTAATGACTGCACCCAACTGTAATCCACGTTTTTAAAGGCATTAGGGTCAAACTTCAATGCATCAATCTTAATATCAGAGATCTCCCATTTAATATTTGGGTCATTAATATCTATTTGACCAGTCTGAAAAATATTTTCTTGATTTTCATCTACTTTAAATAGATTGGGATCGACTTCTACTGTTTGAATTTCAGTTTTAGGATTCTCTGCTGTTACTAGTTCAGCTTGACTTAACCACGGATCACCATTACTCTCAGAATGGGTTTGAGCGACGAAAGTATCTTCTATTTCTGGTTTCGGCTCTGGTAATTTGACTTCAATATTTTCTTGATTTTCTTGTTTAGGAATTTCTAATTCAGGCGGCTCCGTTTCTATCTTGATGTCTTGGAAATCAAAATTAAACAAATCGCTAGATTTGCCAAAATTAAAATTAAGGTTAAAGTCTAAATTCACTTAGCTTATTCCTTTACTCCTTTAATCTTTTCTATAATAAAGAAGTTAAATGTCAGTAAAGAAACTCTATAGAAATATTAATGCTTTAATTATTCCCACTGGAATCGGGGCTAAAATCGGTGGGCATGCTGGAGATGCTACTCCGGTAGCTAAACTTTTAGCGAAGGCCTCTGATTTATTAATCACTCATCCTAATGTAATTAATGCTGCTGCTTTAACTGATTTACCTCATAATATTGCGGTTTTAGAGGGATATTTATTAGATAGATTTTTTGCTGATCAGATTTGTTTACGTTTAAATCTAAGGCATAAAATAGCTGTGGTGATGGATTCTGCTGCTCCAGAAAGAGAAAAAGAAATCACTAAAAATTGTATGTCAGCGGCTGAAAATGTTTACGGTCTAGAGCTGCTTCCTGAAATTTTCTATACGGAGACCCCTCTAAATGTCAGTCTAGAAGGTTTAGGTAATATAGTGCCATTATTAGATACTTGTAAATTAGCGATCCAAGCTGGTGCTACTGCGCTTGCACTTTTAGTAAAGCTCCCTCTGGATAATGATTCTGTGGCTAATAAGAAATATTTAGCTGCAAATGGGGTAGATCCTATCGGCTCTATTGAAGCTAAGATCTCTCATATGGTATCCAAACAATTTTTAATACCATCTGCTCATGCACCAGTATTTGAGCATCCTATTAGCCATGAGGGTATAGTGAATCCCCGTGTGGCAGCTGAGCAGCTAGCTCATACTTTTCTACCATCAGTGTTTAAGTGTTTGCAATACTCACCTAAAATTATTCCTTTGAAGCATGCTTATAAGGTTTTACGTTCAGAATATACAGATCCAGCTGATTTGAATTTAAGTCCTAGAGAAGATGATATACGAATAACTGATTTAGCTAATTTAGTAGCACCCTATGATTGCTGTAATGCAGTCCCTATGATAGAGGCACATAATCATGAGATACAGTTACTTACAGTCTTAAATAATCAGACGGTAATAGATGACCCTGCTGATTTCTATGCTATTCCGCATCGTATCGTTAATAATTACTTAGAAGCAGCTGGCTATCTTTTAGCGAATACTAAGGATAAGGAGTTTATTAGCCCGAAGCTTTTTTATGTTTAATGTGGAAATGCTAACGTTTCTGGAGGTCTTCCGTGCGTTTTGGTGTCTTAACCCTATTCCCTAGCTTGATTCATGCTTATACTAATGAAAGTATTATTGGTAATGCTTTAGAGGCTGGTCACTGTCAGCTTTTTACTCATAATCCTCGTGATTTTTCTAAGAGTAAGCATAAAAAAGTCGATGATACCCCCTATGGTGGTGGAGCTGGTATGTTACTCTCTGTGCAGCCTTTTTATGATTGTTTGAAATCCCTTACAGATTTAGATTCATCGAGTGAAGCTAAAACGAAAAATCTAGAGATCATAATTTTTTCGCCTCGTGGCGAGACTTTAACTCAGGCTTTAGTTTCAGACTTAGCTCAAAAAGAACAAATCATTATGCTCTGCGGTCACTATGAGGGTTTTGATGAACGAATTTATTCATTAAGTACTAGAGTAATTTCTCTTGGGGATTTTATTCTAACTGGTGGTGAACTCGCTGCCCTAACTCTTATAGACTCTGTCTCTAGACTAGTTCCTAAGGTCTTAGGTTCTAGTTTAAGCTCTCATACAGATAGCTTTAGCTTAGCTGCTGAGTTATTTGAATTAGATAAAACTGAATTTACTAAGGCTGAGCTTAAGGCTTTAGAGTCTCTATTAAAAGAATATGGGGTTAATTCTTTTAAGGAGTTTCGCTCATTATCTCTTTTAGAATATCCTCATTATACGAGACCTGAAAACTTTAATGAGTTAAAAGTCCCTGCGGTATTGAAATCTGGCGATCATAAAAAAATTCTTTTTTGGCGTATAGAAGAAGCTTTAAAAATCACTAAAAAATATCGTCCAGACCTTCTTAAAGCAGCTCTTTCGGATTAATATCTTATTATGGATATTTTCCAGATTTTTATTTTAGGTTTAGTGCAGGGTATTACTGAAATGCTTCCTATAAGCAGTTCTGCACATCTTATTTTATTCCCTAAGCTGCTTGGCTGGCAGGATCCAGGTTTGAATGTCGATGCTTTTTTACATTTAGGAACTTTATTTGCGATTTTAATTTATTTTAGAAAAGATCTGCTTGCTTTATTCCTAGATAAGTCTCAGAGACCGCTTTTGTTGTATGTGGCTATTGCCACCCTACCAGTCGTTTTACTCGGCTTTACTGCTAAGTCCTTTTTTGAATCCTCTTCGCTATTACGCTCTACTAAATTTATTTCAATAACACTCTTTTTAGTAGCAGTGCTTTTGTTTATTGCAGATAGATTATGCGCACAGCGAAAGGAAATTTCAGAACTTTCCTTTAAAGATACTGTTCTAATTGGTTTAGCTCAGTGTCTAGCTCTATTTCCTGGTGTGTCTCGTTCGGGGATTTGTTCTTTAGCTGGTCTTAGTTTAGGTATGACTCGCTCTGCGGCTGTGAGATTTGCTTTTCTTTTAGGTACTCCAGCGGTCGCTGGGGCTGGACTCTTAGCGACTAAAGATCTTTTTGAGGTTTATTTAAGTGGTGCTACGCCATTTAATAGTGCTGAGGCTTTATATTTTTCAGTAGGTTTTTTTACTAGCTTTATTTCAGGCTGGCTATCTATAGATTTTCTAATAAAATTTCTAAGTAAAAATACTTTTACTCTGTTCGTCGTCTATAGAATGCTTTTAGGTGTGATTCTGTGGTTTATTTAGCTTTTTAAGCCTTATTTTAAATCACTTAAAACACCTGTGTCACTGTCTCGACTTTACCTGGTAATTCTGACAGTAAAGCCCTCTCTACGCCCATTTTCATAGTCATCAGTGAACTAGGGCAAGTACCACAGGCTCCGACCATTCTTAATCTTACGTCTGTGCCGATAATATCTACCAACTCTATATTACCACCATCGGCCATTAGCGATGGACGAATTTTATCTAAAACTCTCTCCACTTCTAGCCTTAAACCACCTTCTTCACCAGTAGATTCTGGAATAGCTGGGGCATTTTCCTCTGCCCATTTTTTAAACTCAGAGAGATTCTCTTTTATGATCTCTTTTACTTCGAGGTGAATATCTTTCCAGTTAATATGCTCTTCTTTATCGATGGTAACGAAGTTTGACATAATGAAAATTTTATTTAGACCATTTATGCTAAATAATTTAGTAGCTATGGGATTAGATGCTGCTTCAGCTGCCGCAAGCGATTCATAAGATAGTGAGCCACCGTATGGATAGAGAGTTTCACTGCTAATAAACTTTAAACTATTAGGATTAGGGGTATACTCTGCTCTTACGGTAATATTTAAAGTACTCATATAACTAATTATATAGTTTTTACTAAAGATTCGCTAAGCTAGTTTCAGAAGGCAGAGAACAATATTTTAAATTTTTACTGAGCTATCAATCAACCTTGATACATATTGTTGTTCAATGTCTATATCGTCATCATCATATCCACTATAATAATTCTCTTCCTCATCCACATCCACATCCTCTTCATTAGCAAACTCAGTAATTGTATCAGAGAAACTATCAAACC
>DAISHM010000118.1:0-5149 GCA_036822535.1 Candidatus Caenarcanales bacterium | reverse complement strand
CGATCTGTAAAGAACCGTCTTTTTTAACTGTAAGCCAAGTCCAGCCACTACCAAAAACATTCGTAGCACTAGTAGAGAATTTCTCTTTAAATTCAGCAAAGCTAGCAAAATCTTTTTTGATTTGCTCTGCAAGATCGCCAGAAGGCTCTTCAGAAGAATTAGGGCCTAGAATATTCCAGAATAAAGTATGGTTATAATGCCCACCACCATTATTAATTACAGCCTGTCTTTTATCAGCTGGAAAATCCTTTGTTTTTAAACCAGTCAAAAGTTCTTCTATAGGAAGATTCTCATGACCTGTTCCTTCTAAAGCAGCGTTAAGCTTAGTAACGTAAGTATTATGATGCTTACCATGATGGAATTCTAGAGTGCTTTTTAAGTAATGCGGCTCAAGTGCAGAAATATCCCAAGGTAATTTAGGTAAAGTGTGTGGCATAAAATCTCCTTTATTTTTTCCCTTAGATCACTATCTAGAGTGAACTTTTCATAAAACATTATCGCAAAAAAAAGACCCTGTGATATTAAATTAATAAACACAGGGTCTTCAAGAAAATAAATTAAAACAATTACTTAAGGTAAAGTAACTACAATGTTTGCAGTCACAGTAATAGGCTTAGTAATATCTTTAGAAGCTAAATTCACTGTTCTTGTATAAGGAGCTACTTTTCCAGTGACATTGAATTTTAACTCTTTAGTATCTGGATCATAAGCTATAACCTTGAGTTTGCCAGAACCAGCACTATCATTATTAGTCGCATAGCCAGTTATGACAGCAGAAGTACCCTTAATTTGAGTTTTCTGTACAAGGAAATTAAGAATAGCTGTTCCTTCAGTATCATTTCCTGTGCTAGTTAGAGTAAATTCCGCTCCTTTTTCAAAAGTGGCGTTAAGCTGGAAGAAAAACAGTAAAAACACCAGAAGATAATCCCACAGCACCACCTAAGCTGATTTGAATCTGATCTCCCACAATAGAAGCTGCGACAGAGTTTCCACCCTCGCCATTACTAACACTCTTTAAGGTTACTGGACCTATTTTAGCGACACCTTTGTCTTTAGCAAAAGTCGGCTGCATTAAAAATGCTGCAATTAATAAAACAAATAATGATTTTAATTTCATAAAAAAATCTCTCCTAGAAATAACATTATACTTGAGCAAATATTATCTCTGAGATTTCTAGAAAATTCTTAAAGTTGTTTTGAAAAATTCTGAACAGCTCTGGTTTAGGTAAACTAGAAGATAATCCCTGATTCAAATCCATTAATTTATCTAAAAGATTATACGGTGAGCTATTGGTACCTAAAAATTTTTCATTGAGTGTACGTAAATGATATTTATCTTCACTAGTTAAGTGACTGGTAGAAGAAATAAAAGATCGGGTTTCAGAATTAAAATTTATATTTAAATTTGGGGATTTCTCATTAACTAAATCAACAATCAATTTTAGATAATTATTTTTCAAATCTTCTCTATTTCCTACATTTAACAATGATTCTGTTATTCTCTCGTAATCTCTCTCATTTAAACTGTCCCTCAGACTGGGATTTGCAAAATTAATAGTCTTCTTCACTAAATCTAAATTATGTTTTAAAAATTCTTGTTCATAAGCATCAAAAAAATTGAGATTTCTACCATCAGTTTTGTATTTAACTAATGGGGTATCGTAAATAGAAATTAATTTATCAGGAATGTTGTCACTATGAGATAAATCAAATTTTTTTTTATAATTCATAATATTAAATACAATCTTAGAAAGGTTTTGATCTTCTAACTTACCTAGCATAATTTCATTAAATCTTTGTAGCAAAGGATTAAGATTGCTTATAACTTCATGAGAAAAAGGGGAATCCGACTTTACTAATCGGGCGATATCTTCAAAAATACTCTTTATTTCCTTTAATTCAGAATGATTAGTTTTATTAACCTCTGGTCTTGATAATGATTTTAAGTATACTCTTGGATCAATAAATTGATTCGGCAGATTAGTCTTTTCACTATCTCTGTGATCATTAGCTGGTAATTCAGTACTAGTAGCAGCCCTAGAATTTAGAACTGGATAAACCATTTCTAGAGGGAATCCCACAAACTTACCTGTAGACATAACTATATTTTTGATTTGAACTAATTACTCTAAATTATAGCTAATTCAAAAATATAAGTCAAGATAATAAAATTCCCTCCGCACTATTTAAATACAGAGGGAATTAGAATTATTATTATTAAAAAGTAAGTTTAATAAATACTAAGCCGCTACAGCTTCTTTAGAGAAGTATTCTTTTAAACCATCTTCATTAGGCTTCATACCTTTAGCACCTTCGTTCCAGTTAGCTTGGCAAACTTCTCCATTCTTTACAAAGAATTGAAGTGCTTTTACCATACGAATAGCTTCATCAATATTTCTACCTAATGGAAGATTGTTCACTACTTGGTGCTGAACGATTCCATTTTTATCGATTAAGAATAAACCTCTGTAAGCTACTCCCATATTAGGTTCTAATACATCATAAGCAGTAGTAATTTCTTTCTTAAGATCAGAAACTACAGCATACTTAACGCCTTTAATACCACCCTCTGCTTTATCAGTATTTAACCAAGCGAAATGTGAAAACTTAGAATCCACAGATACGCCTATTACCTCTGTATCTAAAGAGTTAAACTCAGCTAATTTAGCTTGGAATGCATGTAACTCTGTAGGGCAAACGAAAGTAAAATCTAATGGATAAAAGAAAAGTACCACATACTTTTTACCTTTAAAATCACTTAATTTAATTTCTTTAAATTCAGTACCATTCACTACTGCTGGTGCAGTAAACTCAGGTGCTTGTTTTCCAACTAATACTCCCATAATATCTCCTTTTTTAATTAATCCTTTTTAGCTTCTAGAAATGACAAAATTGATTATACAATACCTTAAAATTATTATTGGTGCTATAAAATGAAAAATTTAGAAAAAACTAAAGTATTCAATGTAAATATCGAAAGAATAGATGAATTGGTGACACCAAAACAGATTAGGGAAGAAATACCTGGTGATGATTTCATCGTTAATCATGTATATGAGAGTCGTGAAGCGGTAAGAAGAATTATACACGGTGAAGATCAGCGTCTTATCGGTATTATCGGCCCTTGCTCTATACACGATCAAGAACTTGCCTACCACTATGCAGAAAAAATAGCTAAATTACGTAATGAAGTAAAAGAAAAGATTGAAATTGTGATGAGAGTTTACTTCGAAAAACCTAGAACATCCACTGGTTGGAAAGGTTTAATTAATGACCCTCATCTAAACGGTTCATTCCATGTGGAAGAAGGGCTTAGAACTGCTAGAAGAATTTTAAAAACCATTAATATGATGGGAGTTCCGTGTGCTACAGAGATGTTAGACCCTTTAGTACCACAGTACATAGCTGATTTCGTCACCTGGACTGCCATAGGAGCTAGAACTACTGAATCACAGACTCACAGAGAAATGGCTAGCGGTCTGTCTATGCCAGTGGGTTTTAAGAATGCTACGAATGGAGATGTGACTGTAGCAATAAATGCTATTAAATCTTCTATAAGTCCCCACAGCTTTTTAGGTGTACATCAAGATGATGGAAGGTTATCTGTTTTCCATACTAATGGAAATCCAGACTGTCACGTAGTTCTACGCGGTGGTAATGGCGGACCTAATTATAGTGAAAATCATATAAAAGGTTATGAAGCTGAATTGGAAAAAGCAAAAATTAAAACTAAAATGATTATCGACTGTAATCACGCTAATTCAGGAAAAGATCCTTACAAACAGCCTGCTGTATTAGAAGAAATAGTTCGCCAAAAAAATAATGGAAATAAATCTATAGTTGGTTTCATGATAGAAGGTAATATCTATGGTGGTAGTCAGTCTATTCCAGAGGATCTTACACAAATAAAATATGGTATCTCTGTAACCGATGAGTGTTTAGATTGGGAAATGACTGAAAAATCTGTTAGGGAAATGTTTAATAAACTAAAATAACCTTAAAAGCATTTTTAGAAGAGATCTTAAACCATACTAATCATAAATACTAACTAAACTATATCTGTCTAGCTTAGACTGAACACTACCGCTTCTCATATAATCGATAAACTTAGCTACATTCGTAGTTAATTTACCTGCTGTAACTAAATATAAATATCTAGAAAGCGGATACTGACCCTGTTTTACCATATCTACAGCTATACTCATATTTCCATTATCATCAATAATTACTGGGGAAACACCATTCTCATCGAATACAGTAGCAATCTTCAAAATTTTCACATTACGATTTCTAACATCGCTAAGACTAGCGTAAGCTATAGCATTAGGATCATTTTCAACTAAATCCAAAATTTGTTTAATATCATAAATTTGTGTAACATCGTTAGAGAAAGGATCTCCATAAAGTACCCTTTCTTTAAAGAAACTCACTGTACCATGATGGAAAGTTTTAGAATATTTTTTAATAGGTCCATCAAATCCTTGAAACTCTCTCCAGCTCAATGCTTCACGTGAGTATATTTTCTGTAAATCTTCTACTGATAAAGTATCTATTGGATTAGCTTTATTAACTATTACTGCTACCACATCAAAAGCTATTTTATGATCAACTAGCTCTTTACCAGATAATTTAACTGCCTTCTTTCTTTCAGAGACCGTAGGTATTCTAGAACAAGAAGCTATATCAACCTTCCCATCAATTAAATAATTAATAGCTACAGTAGAATCTGTCTCTTCTAAGTTCAAACTCAATCCAGGATTATCTATCCTAAAACCATCTTTATAGTCTTGGAAAACTTTTATAAGTGTGCCAGAACCTTTTATCATTATGTCTTTAGATTTAGAAGCCACTGAAACAGAAGCTAATTGACGATTATCAGATCTATACTCATTCATTAAAGAAGTTAATTGAGTAGCGTTCTTCATAAAAAAGCGATCATAAATCATATAGCCTATAGATCCTAACATCACTAAAAATAGAATAGGGGCCATACATCCTATAGATTTACTTTGAGGCTGTGCAGGAATCTGAGGCTGTGCAGCACGAGTGTTTCTGTTTGAAAGATTTTTTTTAGGCTTAATAGTTTTTTCAGTTAGAGCAGCTTTAGTAAAATCGTTTAAAGGTAAATTGTCACAAATATACTCTAATG
>DAISHM010000117.1:0-5153 GCA_036822535.1 Candidatus Caenarcanales bacterium | reverse complement strand
CTGTTTTTCACCATTAGAGCGAATTAAATAGGCAATTACATGGAAAGAATTATGGAAATCTCCCTTAATCAATAAGGGCTGTATATCCATAGCTAAAGAGACTCCAGATCTGACCGTTTCAGATAATTCTTTTACGAAATCTTGATCTTCAGCAAATAAACTTTTACCGCAATCTCCAGACACACACTCTATAGCGACGTATTTGGCTTCCAGTGAATTCATGAAAGAAAACACTAAAAAACAGGCTGCGATGAGCCGTCCCTTCATGACTAATCTACCTCTTAGCTTCCCTTATATTATCTATACCCAAAATAACACAATACTAAGCAAAATAAGCTGCGATGCAGAATTAAGGGCGCAAGCCTCAAAATTTACACATTATTCTAGAGAAACTAACAGTTTACCTATCTACGTCAGGCAAGATAACGTCAAGTGATGAAAATATCGCAACTATGTCAGCAATTGGCTTTCCTATAGCCATTTCTGGTAGAAAGTTAGTAGCAAAGAAAGACGGCGATCTCCACTTAATTCTATATGGTACTGCTGTACCATCAGTAATCAAATGAACACCTAGCTCACCACGTGGAGATTCAACAGCGAAGTAAGTCTCTCCAGCAGGAGCTTTAAAGCCTGGCATAATTTTCTTAGCACAAAGTTCTGTCTCTTTTTGTGCTTGCTCTCCTCCTGGTAGGGCTCTAATCTTTTCTATAGCTTGTAAAACTATCTTACAAGACTCTCTGATTTCTTCGACTCTGCACTTATATCTAGCGAATATATCTGCTTCATCACGAGTAATTACTTTAAAATTAAATTCACTATAACGAGAATACGGATGAGCAGTCCTCACATCATAATCTATGCCAGATGCTCTAATATTAGGACCAGTTAAACCAAAGGCTCTAGCAGTATTAGCGTCAATAATTCCTAGACCTTTAGTCCTTGAAATGAATATAGGATTATTAGTAATGATATCTTCGTACTCATCTACATAGCCGAGGAGTTTCTCCTTAACTAGCTTCTCAGCCTTAGCTAACCAGCCTTTAGGTAAATCCTGCTGTACTCCACCTATACGTATGTAATTAAACATCATACGCTGCCCAGAAACCTCTTCTAATAAAGAAAGTATGGACTCGCGATCTCGGAAAGCATAGAAAGGAAAGCCCATCATCGCCCCTAAATCCAGCATAAAAATTCCAAGAGAAAGCTGATGCGAGCAGATTCTATTCAACTCAGCCATTAAAATTCTTAAATATTCAGCACGCTGTGGTACTTCTATACCAGCTATCTGCTCTACAGCAGCGACATAGGCATGGCTATCACTCATACCTGCTAAATAATCGACTCTATCTACTAGGGCTTGATACTGAACAAAGTTTCTATTCTGCCCTAACCACTCCATACCACGGTGTAAATAACCAATTACAGGTTCGCAAGATTTTATAATCTCGCCTTGGAGAACTAATTTTAATCTTAAAACCCCGTGCGTAGATGGGTGCTGTGGACCCATATTAATAACTAAATCTTCAGTTTTAAGACCAGTGCTTATTGTCGTTTCAGCGTTTGCCATAGCTATAATAATATTAACAGGCAAATGCTATTGTTATGCAAAATTTAGATTTTTTAAAAAGCCGTAAGCGCCTTGCGTGGAAAGAGACCCCGAATGTCGATCTGATAATCTGTCCTTATGGTTTTGGTGGCACTGATAATCTTGCTCAAGAGGGAGCTTACAGCATATTAGGTGATACGGAACTCACTCGAACCTTAGAAGCTTTAAATGTAAAAGTTAATTTAATTGAGCCTCCTAGTTTAGGGCCTTTTGAGATACAAGAAGAATCTAAAAGAATAAGAAATATAGAAGCGTTAATTAATGTGAATCACTGGCTAAGAGAGCAGGTCTTTTTATCTAGCGGTCTAGGACATATTCCTATAGTTCTAGGTGGTGATGCGAGTCTTAGCATTGCTAGCCTTTCTGGACTTATGAAATACTATCAGGAAAAGCATTTAAGAGATAAAGTGGGTTGCTTGTGGTTTAGTAATCACTTTGGGAATAGTTCACCAGAAGTTACTAAAAGCTGGAATGCTAATCGCATGGCTTTTACAGCCTTAAGCTATTCTGGCTCTGGCGAAGAATTGCACGAGGATTTCAGAAGAATAATCTTCTCTAATCAGCTTGCAGTACCGATTTTAAATAAAGAGAATATAGTACATGTGGGAATTAACCACCGCTCAGCCCAAGATGCCGTGAGCCATAATTATTTTTCCATGGAAGATGTTTGTGAAGTAGGTATAAATAATCTAATTAACAAAGCATTAGAATGCCTAAAACATTGCGAGCATATACATTTGATCTTTGATTTAAATGTCTTTGACCTTAGTGGTGTTAGTAATTATTCCTTAGGACAGCTTAATTATCGTGAGGCTCTAAGCATAGCTAGGCAAATCGATACGCTGATTAGACGTGAGAATAAATTAAGCTCTATAGACATAGTAGAACATTGTCCTAGCCGTGAAGCTTGGGATAAACGTGGTGAATCTGCGGAGTGGGTAGCTGATTTACTAGAAAATATCTTCGGTGCAAATATATTTAACGTCGCAAGAAAATACTAAAGACAGGTAAGCGGGCGTAAGCCCCCCCCTTACACCACAATCAAAACGATACCAGGAACTATTTAAGCCGCCACCTGAGCTGCTTTCTCCTCAGCTTTCTTCTCTTTATAAGTAATCTTATTAGCCTCTAGAAGCATTTTATTTGCTTTATCTATAGCTAATTCTATAGCAGCATCTAGGGTAAAGCTTTCTTTATGCTTCGCATCACTATGATCACCTTTACATGATGATTCGGAGTGCTCTTTCCATTTAGCTTCTAGCTCTTCATCACTAGCAGTTATTTTCTCTAGTTTAACTATAGTACTAAGTATTAGAGAGTTAGCTAACTTTTCTTTCGCAGCTTCTCGGTTTTTATCTAGTGGCAGTGATCCCATCATAGAGAACATCTGTTCTGGCGATATACCGAATTGTCTAGCTAAATTCATAAGATCCTGCCTAACTGTCATTTCTACAGCCTTTTCTGGGATTTCAAATTCAGCTTTTTCTCTTAATGCCTTAAACAAAGCAGCTTCTGTAGCCAGCTCTTTCTCTCTAGCATAAGCAGTCTCTATATTTTCTCTAAGCTTAGCCTTTAATTCATCTAAAGTCTCAGCTTTAGGGCTCTTATTTTTCTTAGCTAACTCATCGTCCAGAGCTGGTAGTTCAGGTTTGAAAATAGCTTTTATCTTCACTTTAAACTTCGCATCTTTTCCAGCTAAGTCTTCTGCCCCATATTCTTCTGGAAATTTAACCTCAATTTCCTTTTCCTCGCCGACTTTCATGCCAGTAGTCTGCTCTAAGAAATTATCAATAAAATTCCCTGGCTCCACTGTGACTTTATAGTCCTCAGCTTTCATTCCTTCCTTCGCAATCCAATTAGGCTCAGCAGCAGTACCTGCATTATACTGTCCATCAAAATCTAATGAAATCTGATCAGACATCTCTACAGCAGCTTCATTAGCTTCTTTATAATTAACGAAAGATTTTTGTATCCTGCTTAAAGACTCCTCTACCTGTTTATCAAAATCAGGCTCTGGGATCTCGACTTCTATGTCTAATCCCTTATATTCAGTGATCTTCACCTCAGGATAGACTTCTAGCTTTGCAGAAAGCACTACTGGAGACTCTGCTGTCTCTAACTCAACTTTATCAATACTCTGTACAGTGATTATGTCTAAAGACTCTTTCTTCACAGCTGTATTTAAAATATCTAATAAAAAATCTTGGCTCAGTGTCCTAGCTTTAATATAGTCTTCACCAACATGATTTATTACCATATTCTTAGGGGCTTTCCCCTTACGGAAACCTGGTATATTAACCTGATTACGAACTATACTAAGAGTCTTTTCATAAGAATCCTTAGCAATTCCTGCCTCTGTCTTTATTTCGAGAGTAATTATATTATTCTCATCTCTAGAACTTACTTCAATTTGCATAACCTAATAAATAATAACAACAAAAGAAAGCTTTTTGCCTAAATACAAATGTTTTTGTTATAATATATGACTCGGTCAAAAAACTGGAGTAATTATGGCAGTACCTAAGAAGAACCATTCCCACCAAAGACAACAACAAAGAAGAGCTAATTGGAAAGGAAAATTATCCAATGTTATCGCCTGCAATAACTGCGGTGCTAATCATTTAGCTCATAATATCTGCCCTTCTTGCGGTTATTACAATGGGCGTAAGTATGTTGAGATCGCTAAGACTGGTAGCTAGTAAGCTATTTAGTTTTTTATTATCAATTTTTATTATTAGCTCAGTATCTTTCTTTCTTTTAAGATTGATTCCTGGCAGTCCTTTTTCTAACGACAGACATTTAGCCCCAGAACTTCTTGCAAATTTAGAGGCTCGTTATGGTTTAGATAAGCCTTTATTTGAACAGTATTTAGCTTACATTACTAAGATATTCACTGAATTTGACTTCGGTCCTAGCTTAAAATATTCCAATCGTGATGTCTTAGACATACTCCTAGATGCCATGCCTGTATCCTTTTCACTGGGCGGCATAGCTTTTTTAATCTCCACCTCACTAGGCATCTCCGCTGGAATATATCTAGCTTACAGAAAACTAAATCCTAAGAAATTTTCTCCTTTATATATCCTCTTAAATTTTTATGCAGATTCTGCCATTTCTTTACCAAGCTTCGTTAGTGCAGGACTATTAATTTTAGTATTCGGTCTTAAATTAGATTTATTACCAGTAGCTCTTTGGGAAGGCCCAGAATATATGATACTCCCTGCTCTAACCTTAAGTGTCGCTCCCACTGCTTATCTTATAAGGATTACACGTGCTGCTTTTGCGGAGGCTTATTCTCAGCCTTACGTGAAAACTGCTCTAGCGAAGGGTTTAGATAAATACACTATACTATTCAAACACACTCTAATTAATGCTCTTTTGCCCATATTAGCTTATCTCGGGCCGCTCTTTGCGATATTAATAACTGGGTCTTTTGTTGTAGAGTTCGTCTATGCTTTGCCAGGAATGGGAAAGTATTTTGTCACGGCCTTCATCAATCGTGATTATTTTTTAGTTAGTGCAGTAGTAGTGGTGTTCTCTACAGTAC
>DAISHM010000116.1:0-5181 GCA_036822535.1 Candidatus Caenarcanales bacterium | reverse complement strand
TAAAGGAAAAGTTCGTTACTGAAAACCCTATACTGAGAGATAATTTAGCTTTTGAAATCGAAAAAAGAGTGAATCATTATATAGAGCGTGATGTAAAATTTGGGTTTTTATTTGCAGAAGAAGCTAAATTACAGATACTTAGGACATATTGTGGTCTTAACAGCGGTCTAGTCGGTGAGTCAGAGATTAGCATACAGTATAATGGCTCATTTAAACAATCACACTGTCTAGGTTTCCTTAAAGAACAGGGACTAAAACTTTTAGAAGAAGCGCAGAGTCTGAGACATTTTTTCAATCAGCATATTTATCATAAAGTAGTTTCATATTGTGATATCGCTTTACAGAAAGCCTTTATGAGCTTAAGTTTAATGTATCCTCTTAAAACTGCTACAGTCTTAGGTTCAGGCAGTACCGCTATACAGTCCTGTCTTTCATTAATTAATAATATTAAATTTAATCCAGAAGATATTACTCTAATTCATCGTGTGAGCTCGTCTTCAGCTCAGATACAGTCTTTCAAGGATAATCCACTACTTTCTTCGATGAATTTCATGCGCTCGAAGAAAAATGCTTACAGAACAGAGAAAGTCTTTGAAGCATGTTTGAATACTGATTTAGTAGTGTTTGGTATAGATGCTAAATTACCAGTAGTAGATTTTCCTGATACAGCCAAGGCAGTTATTATAGATTTTAATTCACGAGCATCTTGCACAGTGCATCCAAGGCATAAAGCTAATTCCTATCTGGGTTTAGATCAGCTAGATAAATTTGTTAGAGAGTTTTCTTACAGACAGAATAATGATTTTGAGTTTTTAGAAAGATTAGATAAAGGTGAGAAGCACATTCTAAGTATACTTGGTATGAATTTACTAAGAGTCTAGGTAAACGAAGAAGCTTAGAGACAGTGCTATTTTAATATTTAGGTATGAATAGATTAAAACTATGTAGCTGGAATGTAAATGGCATAAGAGCTGTTACGAAAAAAGGTTTTTTCACTTGGCTTAAAAACTCTGACTATGACCTAGTCTGCCTGCAAGAAACTAAAGCCGATAAAGAGCAAATTATAGAGACACTAGAAGAAGAAAACTTAGCAGAAGTATTTCCTATAGCTCATTTCAATAGTGCAGAACGTAAAGGATATAGCGGCGTAGCATCCTTTTACAGAGAGCGTTTTAAAGTAGATGAAATTATAGATGGTTTTAGGCTAGATTTAGCAGAGCCTATATGTGAAAAAATAAAACTAGACTCTAATTTGATAAAAGCTTTTAATGCAGAGGGTAGAGTGATTTGCAGTCACCATAAAGCTTTAAACCTAGCTATCTTTAATATTTACTTTCCTAATGGGGGAGCTAATGAAGAAAGGTATAAATTTAAATTAAAGTTTTACGATTTTCTATTAGAGTATCTAAAAGTATATGAGCATGAGGAGAAATTCTCCAGAATCATCATCACTGGGGATTATAATACTGCACATAACGAAATAGATCTAGCGAGACCTAAGGATAATCAAAACACCTCTGGTTTTATCAGAGAGGAAAGAGATTATCTCGATCGCTTAACAGAAATGGGCTACATAGATAGTTTCAGGCATTTACATGCAGAACCTGATAATTACACGTGGTGGAGTTATCGAACTGCTGCAAGAAAAAGAAATGTAGGCTGGAGAATAGATTATTTTTTTGTATCAAAAAGTTTAGTGCATCATATAAAATCGGCTGAAATACTCAGCGAAATAGAGGGTTCAGATCACTGTCCCGTGAGTTTGGAGTTAGAGATTTGATTTCATGTTAGCAAGCTTCAAAGGTGAATCTTTTGTCATCATTTATTGTTGATTATGTGATTAATTGGGTACAATGTACTCAATGGAGTATAAATATAGCTTCAGCCCTGAGAAAAATCAAAAATTAATTAAAGAAAGAAACATAAGCTTTGAGGAGGTAATTTTTGTTATTTTGGAAAAAGGTATTTTAGATATACTCGAACATCCCAATCTTAGTAAATATCCGAATCAAAGAATTATAGTCATATCTATAGATTCTTACGTATATTTAGTACCTGCTATTTTTAATGATGAAATGATATTTCTTAAAACTATTATTCCAAGCAGGAAGGCTACAAAAAAATACTTAGGAGATAAATGAAAATGAATTTTGATGATTATGAAGATGAAATTTTAAAAGCTTATGAGAATGACGAATTCATCAGCTCTAAAAGTATAGATAAAGAAATTACATTAGCAAAACAAGCTGCTAATGCATACTTTACCAAAGACGCTAGAATAAATATTCGATTGTCTAGCGCCGATCTTGAGATATTAAAAAGGCTTGCAGCCAAAGAGGGACTAGCTTATCAGAGTTTTATTTCAAGTGTACTGCATAAATACGCAAGTGGTCAAACTCGCTTCTCTCCATAAAATCCAATTCCCTATGGCATACTTAAAGAAATCATGATCGAAAACTTAGAGAGCCTATATCAGCGTTTAAACAGTTCTCAAAGAGAGGCTGTGTTAAATACTGAGGGGCCAGTCATGGTTCTAGCTGGTCCTGGTACTGGTAAAACTCAAGTACTTGCCTCACGTATAGCTCATATCTTAGAAAACCCAGATCTCCAGATGAATCCAGAAAATATACTCTGCCTTACTTTTACAGAGAGTGGTGTAGTAGCGATGCGTAATCGTCTAATTAGTTTTATCGGAGCCGCGGCATACTATGTGAAAATTCATACCTTCCATTCCTTTTCTAATGAGCTTATTCAGGATAATGCAGAGATATTCCCTAAATTAAGCTCTATAGCAGAGTTAGAGCAGATAGAAATTATGGAGCGCCTCATCTCTAATCTAAATGCAGATAGTCCCTTAAAGCCCTTTGCTGATCCACTAATGTATAGAAATGAAGCTTTAAGTTTAATTAAATTACTAAAAAGAGAAGCCGTTAGCACAGAGGATTTTAAAGCCTCTATCGAGTTTATTGAGCTTTTAAAATCTTTAATTGATGACTTAGTCATGGATTTTATTAGTAAAAATGCTCGTTCATTAAAAGATGAGGACTGCATAGTATTTATTGATGAGCTAGCTAAGCTACTAAAGAACACTGATCTAAAAAGCCATTTAGCTAATAAAAGCCTTAGTGAAGCTGATGCAAAAGGAAAGATATTACAATTAATTATTCAAAACATAAAATATTTAACTGATTCTACTAAGGTCGCTGATTTTAAAAATAACTTAAAAGACTTTTATACTAAGGCTATAGATGCCATCCCTAAACAGTTTGAGCTACTAAAACTATATAAAGCTTATCTAAGTGAGCTAAAAGAAAAAAAGCTATACGATTTCGAAGACATGTTACTTATGGTAATTAGTGCATTTCAGAGGCATCCTGATCTTTTAGCCTCATACCAAGAGCGTTTTCAATATTTATTAGTAGATGAATACCAAGATACTAATGGCTCACAGAATAAGATTCTGAGCTTACTAAGTTCTTTTTATCAAGATCAAGCTAATATCTTCGTTGTAGGGGATGATGATCAGTCTATCTATAAATTTCAAGGGGCATCACTGGAAAACGTCAGTTCTTTTTTCAGAACTTACGAAAAAACTCTTAAACTGGTGGTCTTAAGCGATAATTACCGCAGCCAACAAAACATTTTAGATCTTTCATATCACTTAGTCAGCCATAATAAAAACCAAATCCAAGAACTCTTTCCTAATCTAGAAAAGAAGCTTAGTGCTGCTAATCAAAATTTAGACTTAGAGCCTGTAAAAATACTGGCTCATACCGATTTCAATTCAGAATTATTTTTCATCACAGAAGAAATTAAAAAGCTCTTAAATAGAGGGGTTAAAGCAAATGAGATCGCAGTTTTGGTGAGAAATAATAAAGATGTCACTGCTATAGCAGATTTACTATCTCGCTCACAGATTCAGGTGAAAGTTTACTCTAACCAAAACATCTTAGAAGATATACTTATAGCCCAGCTTATAGATCTTTTGCGTTTAATTTCTGACCCTAAAGCTCATAGCTATCTGATTTTTAATATACTGCACTATGATTTTATTATTAAAGCTAATCTAAATCAGGAAAATGCTGATGCCGAGGGGGATATCGCTAAGCAGATAAATAAAGTATCTAAGCTGCGTGAGATTTGGGAATTACAGAAGCTAAATAGAGATTCTGAAGAAAGCTTAATTGAAATAATGCTTAAAAGCGAAGTATTTAAAGGCTTTGCCGAAAAAATATTAAGCTTTTACCAACTTTCGTCTAATTGCTTTCTCGATAAGCTTTTCGAGGATATAATTCATGAATTTAATTTTTTAAATTTCATTCTAGAAGATGTGAAAAAAATTGAAAATCTACAGAATCTAAATCAGCTTTTCGCAGAGATTAAAGACTTACAGCTCAATCACAAACATCAAGTAACGCAAACACAGCAAAATAATTCAGAATCACTAGTACCCATTTATAAATTAAAAGACTTTCTTTCACATCTAGAGCGTCTTAAAAAGAACCGCCTCAAGCTAAACGCAGCTTCCATGGAAGATCTCAGCCTAGCTGCCGTGCAGATTATGACGGCTCATAAATCTAAGGGTTTAGAGTTTGAGTATGTATTTATCCATAAGTGTGTAGATAAGACTTGGGGAAATACAGTTAGTAGAGCTAAGCTTAGGATACCGCCTTTCACTATCGGTGAGAGCGTCTCTGAGACTAAAGAGAGCCAAAATGATGAAGAACGCAGGCTCTTTTTCGTAGCGATGACTAGAGCTAAAAAAGAAGTCTACATTAATTACTATAAAAAAGATGCTAACGCTAAAGATGTTAGCCCTTCGCTTTTCGTAGAAGAGCTTTTAGAGTTTAAAGATAAAAGTAAAATTGCTTTCATAGAGACAGATTCAGAGAATTCTTTAAAGCTCAATAATTTATTAGATAAGAATTTAGCTTTTTTAAATTCACATAAGCTAAGTAACTATAACGAAGAAGCAGTGCTAGAAGCTATACTAGCAGAATATAAGCTTTCAGTCACTCACTTAAATACTTTCCTAAAATGCCCGCGTAAATTCCTTTTACAGCATTTACTTAGAGTACCAGCTGCTAAAAATAAAAGTGCTAGCTTCGGAACAGCAGTACACGCCGCTCTATATGAGACTTTCAAATTGATTAAGAAAAAAGATTTAGATCATAAAGCTTT
>DAISHM010000115.1:1612-5207 GCA_036822535.1 Candidatus Caenarcanales bacterium | reverse complement strand
AGTTTTTAGAGGAAGATTATCGTCTAAATTCACCAAATAACACGAGCAAAGCATTTGATCCTAGCTTTATTTTCGAAGAAAATACAGAAACTCAGCCCCATGAAGGAAAAGTAGAAGATCATTTTGAGAATCATAATCCTAGTCCTCCTCCACCACCTAGAACTAATTTCTCAGGTAAATCTTATAGGGCTTTTTCATATTCAGAGACTGATAATAATGAAATTAAAAATGTTAATGAAGTCTCAGCTCCTCTAGTGGCTTTGATTATAGCCTCTATTCTATTTATAGGTTATACAGTCTACCAAAACATGAATAAGAGATATGATTCTTTAAATTCATCTTCTAGACGAGAAAGCCGCAGACCTAAATCTAGAAAAGATAATAACTTTTTTGCTTTTGCTGATAAAAAACCTATATGGTCAGCAATTAAGATTAAATCAAATAGCCTTAAGCAGGAAAAAGAATTTATAAAAGCCGCTAAAGACAGTGCTGGCAGAGAGAATCCGTTTATATTACCAGATTCTGTATTAAAGGCTATCGCTAGCGGGAAAATGAAAGGACCTAATTCTAGAGATCAAGCAGAACGTTTTTCTAAAAAAGCTTACAGGGCTTTAATGGTAGGAGTAGTTCAAAGTGCTGGCGAGAGCATAGCTTTAATCAATTTAAAAGAAGCAGTGTTTGAAGTTACTGATAATCTAACTCGCTCAAAAGTTTTAAAAGCTGCAATTAAAGCGATGGAAAGAGCTTTAGAGAATACTATAGAAGTTTCAGTCGGAGATTACGTCGCTAATTGGGAAGTAGTTGAGATCCATTCCCCAGCAGCAGGCGATCTAGGAGAGCCTTTTGTTAGATTACAACGTGGTTCAGAATTTAAAATTTTAAATATGGGTAAAGCAGAAGAGCTTGGCATCTTTGATCAGAATAATTTGATTGATGATTTGAGTTCTTTTGAGGTAGATTAGTTTTAATACAGATTAATTTACTATGGAAAAAAATATAAATGGACTTAATCCGTGGAGTTTACTAGCTCGCTATAAAGCAGCTTCTAAAACGGAACTAGCTCAAGAGCAAATGGACTCATCTCCAGAAAAAGCTCGCAGGGCTGAGATACATCGATTTTTCAAGAAAGAGGGAAAACCCAGTCCAGAAGATCTTCATCGCAGTGCAGCGGTAGCACTTTTAGCTCCGAATGATACTCCTGAAAAGAAAGAAGCAAAAACCATATTATCCAAAATTTCTTTTTTTACGACTCTTGCTGATTACTGCAATGCTGTTCATGCAATTTTAGAAAAGCAGCAAAGCGAACTTGATCACACTGCTCTATATGAGCTTTCAGTAAAAGCTGTAGCTCATATAGATAAAATAGGACAAAATTTAGTAGATGTTATTATGCCGAAGAATCTGCAAGAATGGCGAGTATTTGCAGAAGAAATGGCAGTACATTTTTTAAATTTACCTGTAGATTTAGCGAGGCATAGAACTAAAGCTTAAACTGAGTTTTGAAATAAGTTTAGTTTTTATGCTAAGAACATACAGGCATGCTCAACATAATATCATACCCTTAACCAATTTTTAACATAATATTCATATAAGTCTATATCACCAATAAGTGAGTAATTCGATTTGGGCACGCCGTATATCATTAATAAGACTTTAAATCTAGGAGTTAATACTTCTTTCACTGCTGCTCGTAAAAATTTTAAAGATCATTTTAATTTAGAGAATTATAGAGATTCCGCAGAGTTCATAAAATCTGAAATAGGTTCTCCAGATAAAGCAGATTTTATCGATAAGTTTTTTAATCAGTATGAATCAGCCTCCTCACCCAGTGAACTAAAAGCTAGACTGGATTTAATGAATTTAGACCTGCTCGGTGCTTCGCTAGGTAATATGGAATCAGACGTAGATAATCTCGGCTTTTCGATTATTAACACGAACCAACTAGCCTTTAATGGAGCTAGCTTCACTACAGATGAAAGCTCTTTATTCTCTAGTATCCGAGAGCAGATTTCCCGTGCCCAAAATATTTTAGAGTCTTCTATACGTAAAGCTTTAGCTGACCCCAATATTAATGAAATAGATAAACAGCGTTTAGAGACCTTTCTCGCTAATCTAAAAACAGCTAGAGAAGCGAATCCTGAGTCTATACAAGCTCAAGGTAAATCAGCTATAGACTTAAATGCTTGGACTAATATGAGTAACTCTAGTCCTACAGATAGTAAAAGCCTGAGTGAAGCTGGGATTCAAGCTTTAAAGAAAATAGAAGGCTACTCAGCGAAAGCCTACTATGATTACAGTCAGTATACTTACGGTTACGGTACTAAAGCTGCTTTTGCAGGTGAAGTGATAAACCCTGAAACAGCAGAAATCAGACTAAGAGAAGATCTTAAACATCGTGAAGCCTTTATCAATCGTGTGGCACAGGCTAGATTAGAAAAAACTGGTAAAGGTCTGACACAGGCTCAGTTTGATTCTTTAACACTTATGGTTTATAACTTGGGTTTGGGTCAAGCACATGAGGTACATCAGGCAGTAATTGACGGTAAAGATGAGCTAGTGCCAAAATTAATGAATAAATACGTACATGCTGGTGGTAGTGTACTCTCTGGCTTAGTTTCACGCAGGCAGCAAGAAGCAAGTCTGTATAATTTAGGTACAGCACAGCTAACTAATTCTTAGATATACTTTCATTCAATTTTTCTAAAATAATTTAATTCAGATCACCACAAGCTATCCACTTTGTAGCGGTTCTAGTTCTTAAACGTACGCTTGCGTATTGAGTAGAAACGCCAATAAATCCAGACCGGCTAACTAAAGTCGCTCCAGCACCAGCAGCAAGCGTAACTGTAGCCCCAGAGATATTATTAATCTCACAATGAAAACCCGTACCCAAACCTGTAGGTAAGCTAATAATAATAGGACCAGCTCCAGCCACCTCTAAAACTTTACCCCTATCAGCTGCTAGCACAGTATAGTTTGTAGTAATTGTGGTGGTTTGTATAGTTTGAAGACGATCTGCAGCAATAGTACTAGCTGCTATATCAGTGCCTTGAATACTTGCATCGATTATCTTAGAAGAATCTACTGAATCGTTAGCCATCTTAGCTAAAGCGATAGAAGCATTTAATAATTTAGAAGCATTTATATTAGCGGTCGCTGAGACGTCCACATCAGCGATACTACCATCTGCAATCCTTGATGAGTCTATAGCACCAGCAGCTAATTTAGAACCAGCTATATTTGCCGTAGCAGAAATATCTGCATTCACTATACTGCCATCCAGTATTTTAGAAGAATCTACTGAATCCGTAGCTAAATCTGCTAGAGCAACAGTACCATTACTAATCGAAGCGGAATTAATTATATTTGTAGCTAACTTAGCTGCGGTTATGGAGGCATCAGCTAGTTTAGAACCAGAAATATTGGCGGTATTAGAGATATCACTATCTACGATAGTTCCAGCGACTATTCTTGCAGAATCCACTGAATTATTAGCTAAATCAGCTAAAGCAATACTACCATCCACTATTTTTGAAGAGTCCACTGAATTAGCAGCTAGATCAGCCAAGAGAATACTAGCATTGGATATATCAGT
>DAISHM010000115.1:0-1512 GCA_036822535.1 Candidatus Caenarcanales bacterium | reverse complement strand
AATATCAGCAGAACTCACCGAGCCATCGACTATCTTAGAAGAATCTACCGAATTAGCAGCAAGCTTGCCTAGAGTAACAGAAGTATTTCCAAGCTTAGAACCAGCTATATTAGCAGTAGCTGAAATATCTGCATCAACTATAGTTCCATCGACTAGCTTAGAAGAATCTACTGAATTAGCAGCAAGCTTAGCTAGAGTGACTGAGGTATTAGCGAGCTTAGAGCCAGCTATATTAGCAGTAGCTGAGATATCTACATCTACTATACTGCCGTCCACTATTTTAGCTGAAGTTATGGAATTATTCGGAACCGCTCCCACCGCTGCAAACACTACATCTGCAATAGTAGCGACTACTCCAGTGGTTGGTAAAGTAAGGTTAGTAGCACCAGTAGTAGTTAAAACCACATCATTAGCACCAGTTAAAGTCATCGAATTAATTAGATTAGCGTCCAGAAGCTTTTTAGCCTCAGCTAAATTTACGGTAGTTTGAAGATTCGTAAGGTCAGTCTGTAAGTTAGTAATATTCGTATCCTGAGTGGTATTTGCAGTATTAATTAAAGTCAAATCCGCGAGTGTAGCTAAAGTACCACTAGTCGGTAAAGTGAGAGTACTAGCAGCCGTACTAGTAAAGCTAACAGGATGACTACCAGTCAAAGTCAAACCTAGACCAGAACTATCACTTTCTAATGTTTTAGCGAGATTGGCAACTGGCGGTACTACTGGTACAGAAGGTATGCTTGGGACATTTGAGGAAAATTGATTTAATACTACATGATGCCTTTGTCCTCTTCTCGTAAAGTATAATTCACCATTACTAAACTCAAAAGCCCCTTCCACTGGCTGTTTTGTTAATTGATTTTCACTAAATTTTAAAGCAGCTATATCTGAATTATTGGTATTGAGTTCTAAAAGAGCTTTAGATGCACTAGTACCTAAGCCTAATCTAGCGAACTGTAAAACGTCACTAGTACTAATATCATTATCAGAACTATCTGGATCATCAATAATATTAGGTTTTTTAACAGGAGTCTTTATAGCAGCAGCACTGAAATTGGATAAGGTAGGAATACTAATTTTATAAGTACCATCTATACTCTTCCTGATTCTAAAATTTTTAGAACGAGTACTTTCAAATTGTAATTTATTAAAGAAAAGATTATCTAAATTACAATCACTGAAACTCTTATCATTACAGCCGAGTATCGGCGATAAGGAATCATCATAACTAGGATAGGGACCTGGATTAGTAAGCGAACTAGAAAAAGAATAATTAGCTTTATAGATACTAAAAAGACTGCCATCTACTCTATGAACAGCGAAATAAATATCTTTAGATCCCTCGAAAGGCTCTAATTTAATTCTGAAGAACATCTCCTCCTCACTTAAATTTCGAGGAATTAAGACATCGGTACTCGCTAGAATCTGTTTTTCACCATTAGAGCGAATTTAATAGGCAATTACATGGAATTAATTAAGGAAATCTCCCTTAATCAATTAGGGCTGTATTTCCAT
>DAISHM010000114.1:1653-5286 GCA_036822535.1 Candidatus Caenarcanales bacterium | reverse complement strand
ACTCAATTATACGATTCATCACGCTAGTAGTATAGCTCAGCTCTCTAGCTCTCTCAGATTGAGTTTTAGCTTCATGAAAATAATCTGGTAATTCAGAATCCTTGCCATTTCCGTTAGCAGATTTAGTCTTATTTACGAAATCTATACCATCTAATTTTTCTATCAGCTTTCCGACTAAACCACTAAGTGAATCCTGCTCTCTAGGAGCAGATTCAATACTAAGATAACTAGTTTTAAAACGCTCATATTCCTCTTTAAAAGATGGGGAAAGCATATCTGCTGAGAGTTTCTTAATCTCTATATCATTAGTAAAAAACTTATACAGCTTCTCTAAAGCTACATTATTATCATCTACACCATGAATCTCTTTCCTAAGCTTAGTTACGAAGTCACCTAAACTCATCTTATCTGTTTTATTAACACTAGGATCTGCTTCTAGAAAGGCTACTAAGATAGCACTTACTGCGATTCCCTGACTAAGCTCTTTTAACATATTATGATTTTTAGCAGCACTTCCCTTACTTTCAGTACTAACTGCAGTAAACTCACGCCCTATAAGCTCATCTAAATCATGTAACGCTATTTTCAATTTAATATTTTTGGCATCTAGAGAACCTGCTTCTAGAAAATTATCTACACGACTAATTGCACTAATAGTATGATCTCTAGTCGATGGTCTAAGATGCTCTGCGATAGCAGATTCTGGATATCTTTTGGTATCACTAAGAGTACGAATTAAATTATCTAAAATTTGAAAAGTCGCTGATGACAAGCCTAAAGACTCAGAGTTAAACGACGTAGGATGGCTTATAGAAGCTGTTAGCATAATTAATTAACCTTTAAGAGCGTCTCCTGAAGCTGGACTTCAGTATATTTACGCAGAGTTCCTCTACCCCATACAGGTCCCGGCCAAGCTTCATCATTTTCTAAACGTGCCACTATATGTATATGTAGCTGACTTACTATATTTCCTAAATTAGCTACATTGATTTTCTTAGCTGAAAACCTTTCCTTTAAAAGCCTAGAATAAATATCTATTTCAGAGAGTAATTCAGTACTATCTTCTAGACTTAATTCATAAAGCTCCGTAAGAGCAGCCCTCCTCGGCACTAAAATTAGCCAAGGATAACGTGCATCATTCATCAATAATAAAGAAGATAATTTTAAATCTCTAATAAAAATAGTATCCCCAGCGAGTCTTTCATCGAGTTTAAAATCTGTCAAAGGCTGCTGGGGATTTATCATTTTTAATTAAAGTGAAACTATTAAGCTGCTACTTTAGGCATTACGCTAGGTAATTGAGCGAG
This sequence comes from Candidatus Caenarcanales bacterium, assembly GCA_036822535.1. Taxonomy (GTDB): domain Bacteria; phylum Cyanobacteriota; class Vampirovibrionia; order LMEP-6097; family LMEP-6097; genus LMEP-6097. The sequence goes on along the minus strand of DAISHM010000114.1, from coordinate 3,979 downwards.
ATTATAGAAACTAGTCTCGGCACCATATACCGCCTGTGCTCCTAGTTCCTCTTCAATTCTCAGTAACTGATTATACTTAGCTACACGATCAGAGCGAGAAGGTGCACCAGTCTTGATTTGACCAGCATTAGTCGCTACTGCTAAATCAGCTATAGTGGTATCTTCAGTTTCACCAGATCTATGAGAAATCACAGTAGTATAACCTGCTCTCTTAGCCATTTCTATAGCATTTAGAGTCTCAGTTAAAGTACCGATCTGATTTACCTTAATTAGAATACTATTAGCAATTTTAGATTTAATACCTCTTAAAAGTCTTTCTGTATTAGTTACGAACAGATCATCACCGACTAACTGTACTTTAGAAGCTAATCTTCTAGAAGCTTCAGCCCAAGTCTCCCAATCCTCTTCAGCGAAACCATCTTCGATAGAGATAATCGGATACTGATTTACCCAGCTCTCATATAGATCTACCATTTGAGTACCAGAGAGGGTTTTACCTTCTTTCTCTAAAGTATAAGTTTTAGCTTTAGCATCATAAAGCTCTGTACTAGCAGCATCTATGGCGATAAATAAATCTTTACCAGCCTTTAGACCAGTTATCTCAATAGCTTTAAGAATTTTCTCTATAGCTTCAGCATTATTCTTAAGACTAGGAGCGAATCCACCTTCATCACCTACGCTAGTAGCCATACCAGCTTTCTTTAAAACAGATTTTAAAGCGTGGAAAGTTTCAGTTCCCCATCTAAGAGCCTCAGAGAAAGAACTAGCACCTACTGGCATTACCATAAATTCTTGCAAATCCACTGAATCTAAAGCATGCTTACCGCCATTAAGGATATTCATCATCGGCACAGGAAGCGTTCTAGCATTAGGGCCACCTAGATACTGATATAAAGGCAGACCACATGCATTAGCAGAAGCCTTCGCTACAGCCAAACTCACTCCTAAAATTGCATTAGCACCTAATTTAGACTTATTAGGCGTGCCATCTAATTCGATAAGTAAACTATCAATTTCAGCTTGGTAAGTAGGATCCATACCAATTAGTTCTGGAGCTATGCTCTCATTTACATTCTGAACAGCTTTTAATACCCCTTTACCTAAATAACGATCTTTATCTTCATCTCTTAACTCACATGCCTCGAAAGCACCAGTACTAGCTCCACTCGGAACACCAGCCATACCAGCACTACCATCAGACAGTCTGACCTCTACTTCTACTGTAGGGTTTCCTCTGCTATCTAATATTTCTCTTGCCCAAACGTCTTCTATCATTAAGTCCATAATGCTTAAATATAGCAGCTATAGGTGGATTCGTGGGTTAAGAGAATCTAGCTTTTCTGAAAATTTCAACTCAAGTTTAAAATTTAGTACTAAATTTTTAAGTCAGGATAAAATTTTAGTATTATGAAACGCTACCTAGAAGAGCAAATTAAAAACGACCTTAAAGAAAAGATGGTTTTACTTGCAGGTCCACGTCAGTGTGGCAAGACTACGCTCGGCATGAATATTATTAAAAAAGATAAAAAACGTTATCTAAATTGGGATATACCTGAAGATAAAGAACTCATTCTCAAAAAAGCTTTTCCTAGTGAATCTGGTTACTTAGTTTTAGATGAGATTCATAAATTTGCGCGCTGGCGTAATTTATTAAAGGGTCTCTATGATGAGAGAAAAAATGACTTAAAGATTTTAGTTACAGGTTCAGCTAAATTAGATTACTATCATCGTGGTGGAGACTCTTTACAAGGGCGCTATCATTTACTCAGACTGCACCCTCTGAGTATAAAAGAAATAGGTAAGAAAAAACAAGATCTTTTAATTCAGCTTCTAGACTTAGGTCCTTTCCCTGAGCCATTTTTATCTAATAATAAAACTTCGGCTAGACGCTGGTCTAAAGAGTATAGGACTAGATTAATTAATGAAGAGATTACTAGTCTAGAAAAAGTCTCAGAAATATCTTTATTAGACCTTTTATCGCTGCGTCTTATAGATTCAGTGGGGAGCACTCTTTCGATTAATTCACTTAGAGAAGATTTAGAAGTTTCTCATCAAACACTTAAACGTTGGATAGAAATACTTTGTAATCTATATCACGTTTATCGGCTTTATTCTTTCGGCTCTCCTAAAATTAAAGCTGTAAAAAAAGAATCTAAATTATATTTTTTTGACTGGAATTTAATCGAAAATCAAGCTGCCCGCTTTGAAAACTTAGTTGCTAACCATCTTTTAAAGTGGTGCAATTTTATTGAAGATACCGAAGGTTACGATATGGAGCTGAAAATGTACCGTGATATATATCAGCGAGAACTGGAGATCGTTATTT
>DAISHM010000114.1:0-1643 GCA_036822535.1 Candidatus Caenarcanales bacterium | reverse complement strand
TCGAATATATAGTAGTAAAACTTTCTAGTCAAGGACTAGATCCTAATTTAATTTATCTTAAGAAAAAGTTTCCTGAAGTAAAAGCCACACAGATTTCATTAGAAAAGTGTGATGACCTCATAATCGGTGAGTTCGGGATTCGCAGGTGTTCTGCTTTAGATTATCTTTGGGAGAAGGTTTGATGAAAGAATTTAATTTACTGCTTGGGGCAGGGTTTTCTAAAGCTTTAGCGGATATTCCGACTGGACAGGAACTTTCACGAGAAATTTTTGATGAATTCTCTAACTCAGAAGATGAGCAAGAGAGGAGTTTAGTTAATTTTCATTATAAAGTTGATTACCCAGGCACAGGTGACCATAGCCTATTTGCTGTAGCACCACCCGTATACGACTTTTGGAAGGATGAAATTGTATTCGCTCAGTTAAAAAGAACGGAAGCTCTTGCACACATAGAAAATTCTAGATTTACGGATCATGAGAAAGGTGAACTTACAAATCTACTAATAGAAAGGTTTATAAGTAATTTCAATTATGAGGCAGCAGCTAAACATTTAACTAATATTATTGAATCTGCTGAGATTTTTGGCATTAATTCTGAGAAAGTTGAAAGCCTCTCCAATATTCTAAAAAAAATAAAAGAAAAAGTTTTTTTAAAAACTACTAAAGATCCTATTAGTTGGCGGCTAAATAGAAATAATGAAAAACAGGCTCTTGATGATTTTATTTTTTTCCTAAATTACTTGCTAGATCAGGGTTACACTGTAAATATTTTTGATTTAAATCATGATCAGCTAATCAGGGAGATTATTAAACAAGGGAATCTAGGTGAGATATATCAAGACTTTTTTAATCGTAACGAAGGAATTAATATTTATCAAACTGATTTACAAGCTTACAAATTTGATAGCGGTCTTCCTAAAAGAAGAATTAATCACTATAAACTGCATGGCGATTTTCAAATAATTTGGGATTACTATAAAGGCTATGCTTTATTAGCAGAATTCTCAGCTGCTAATAAATACACATGGTCGAGAGAAGAAATTACTAACCCTAGGTCACTTCTTTCTGATAGCTTACTCTTTGAGGGTGAAGCAAAAGCCAATAGTATTTTTAGTAGTCCCTACCATAGTTTTGCTTTTATTGATTTCTTTAAAGCTATTCAAAGCAATGAACCTTTGATGATAATCGGTTATGGTGCAGGAGATAGTCATATTAACTCTGTTTTAGAGAATCGCTGTGATTGTTTTGAAACCTCACGAAATGGAGATAAAGTATTATTCTCTTGTAATGAATTTACGGAAACTATTCTGAAAAAAGTTTTTTTATATCTTAAATACGACGGTAGTTATGATCCTAACTTATTTTATTCGGAAGAAGGATTTGAGCAGGGTTTTCTTCCAGCCTTTCTTAGATTGTCTAAGCAGTGGTATTCCTAATTTCTAAGTACAGCGAATCCGCACAAAGATCAATCCCATTAAGCCATTGAAGTGAACGCTTATCAGAAGAAATTCTCACTTGTCTAAAATTTTCTATATTTTCTAAAGCTTGAAAAATACCTTTGCCAATTTTTTCAGAAAGATCTATCTCGCCAGTGAAAATCTCTGAACTCAATTTTATAAAACTAGAGTATTTGGGTATAATATG
>DAISHM010000113.1:0-5287 GCA_036822535.1 Candidatus Caenarcanales bacterium | reverse complement strand
TTCTTCATATCTAGCTTAATTCTAATATAGTAGCCCAACTTAGTTTATAATTCATAACGAGGTTCTTTTAATGAGAACCTTGGGGTTTGATAGCCTCACTAAAAGCAGTCGATAGAGATATCCGATTCTACAGAAATTTAAAGACCTAATCCCCAACGCATGGATAGCTTACGATATTCTAAAACCTCATCTAGATCTAATTAGTAAACATAGAGATGCTTTAGGTTTAATAGAAGAAATAAAATTAGATTTGCAAAAACAAATTTATGATGAAGCTGAAAAGCTCTTCAAAAAATGGTCTAAGGAAAATAAATTAGAATTCTCCCTTCAGGAAGAATATTATGAGATACCAAGAGAGTTAGAGCTAGACAGCCCTAAAGAATCAGAACCATTTACGCTAAAAGATGGCAAGGCAGCTAAAAAAAATCTCTTTAGCCCGCTTTACGCCATTTGGTTTAATGAATTAGAGAGAAACTGTATAACTCAGCTTGAATATGATTTCAGTAAAACCGCTTGGTGGCATAGAATAAATGAGCGTCAGGACTATTATTTACAGGGCTGGGAAAAACGCCGTATCTATCCTGATTTTCTAATTAAAAAACAGCATGAGCATAAAAATAAATTCGATTATATACTCATAGAAACTAAAGGTAAACATTTAAGGGCTAATGAAGATACTGAATATAAGGAAGAATTATTAGAATTTTTAAGTGAGCATTACCAGAAAAGCTCTCCTCTAGATGAAACTATAGAAGCCTACGGCTTTACTGGTGTAATCATTCATGAAGATTCACAGATGCGTCAGCTACAGGAGATTATGGGAGGATGAATTTATAAATCTTCCATAAATCTGCTGAGACTTTTACGAAGGATTTTTTAAAAAATTTAGATTACTTTGAAAAAACCTTCCCCGATTTAAAATATGGCAAGATCTTAGTTTATGCTGCTAATGATGAGCAAAAACGCCAGGATACTTATATCACTAATCCTCACCAAATGCTTTCTTACATTGATGCTTTAGATGAATAATAAAGAGTCCTAAGAAACCAAATCAGGTCTTAATTTAGTAGCCTCATTAAGATATATATGCTTAAGCTCTGCCTGATTGAGTTCTAGATTAGCTTGTACTAAGATCCTAATGCAGCGTGGCAGCATGCCTTTAATTTCTGGTTCCTGTGAAGTGAAGAAGGGGACATGTTTCCAGCCCATACCCTGTCTAATTGCAGAAGAGGCATTTAGGGACTGAATGTCAGAAGTCATGGTAAGGAAAATCATTACTATGTCTTGTTCCGATTTAATACCATTTTTAGAAAGAAGCTCCTGCACCATTTCTAGGCAAGCTGCTCTGATCTCTTCTGGCTGATCTTCTTTAACTGTAGTCGCTCCACGAATCGCTACTATACTCATGAAGATTAAGTTTAATATATTTATTCGTCACGCATGACTAAAAATTCACTAACTAAAGCATTAAAATCTTCTGCATAGTCGTTATACGCAGAGACGAAGCCAATAGTGTGCTTACTGCCAAAAAACTGCTCCATAGACTCATTAAAATATACATCATTAAAATCAGTGTATTCAGTATTTAAAATTACCCCTAAAGTTTCATCAAAGGCGACTGGGTCGAAATCTAAAAGTTTTTTTCTAAAAGTATAGAATTCATTTACAGCACTTTGAATATATTCTTTAGATAAAAGCGCATCAGCATTATCACGTAGAGTAGATACTTTACTCTGATTCTCTATAGAACAGCCTATCATCTGATTAATTCTGCCTCTAATGTATAAATCCTTTAGGGAAAGAATTTCAATACAATATTCTTGTAATTTTCTGCCTCGCATACTAAAGCTTTATACGTGAAAATTATTTAGCTTTAACTACAGAAAAGACATTAGATCATTTGCTAATATAGTGTGGATGGAGACTAAAGCTATACATAAGTCGCCTTGGGGTACTTGGGAAGTGCTAGAGGACGCTGAGCTTTATAAAGTGAAGAAAATTAGAGTAAACCCTCTTCAGAGGCTGAGCTATCAGAAGCACTCTAAGCGAGAAGAGAATTGGTTTGTAGTCGAAGGGCTAGCTGAAGTTACTTTAGATGGTACAGATAAAATACTCCAAGCAGGTGATTTTATACATATTCCTCAAGAATCTTTACATCGTATAAAAAATATTAGTGAGACAGAAACTTTAGTTTTTATCGAAATACAGCGTGGTACTTATTTCGGTGAGGATGATATTGTCAGGCTTACCGATGATTATGGTCGTCCTTAAAATCATCTAAATAGCTTATATTCAGCATTACTTAGCTCAGGCATTTTTACTAGATACTTAATCCTTTTGATTAATGGGGTATAATATCCATCATGGTAGAAAAAAAAGCTAATTTCTTCTTTACGTCAGAGTCAGTAAGTGAAGGACACCCAGATAAAATCTGTGATCAAATCTCTGATGCAGTTCTAGACGCGATTCTAGCTAAAGATCCTAAGTCGAGAGTCGCTTGTGAAAGCTTTTGTACTACTGGCTTAGTAATAGTTGGTGGTGAGATTACTACTTCCTGCTATGTTCCAGTTAATGAGATAGCGAGAAATAAAATTCGTGAGATTGGTTATACAGGTAAGTCTAGTGGCGGCTTTGATGCTGATACTTGTGCTGTAATGGTTACTTTAGATCAGCAGTCACCAGATATTTGTGCTGGAGTAGATACTTCGATAGAAGTTCGTGATGGTGAAAATGCTGAAAAGAGCGTAGGTGCTGGAGATCAGGGCTTAATGTTTGGTTTTGCCTGTGATGAGACTGAAGAATACATGCCTATAGCGATTACTTTAGCGCATGAAATAATGAGAAAATTAGCTGAACTGCGTAAGGCTAAAAATGAGATTGATTATCTCAGACCAGATTCTAAATCACAGGTTACTGTAGAGTATAGAGATGGTGTGGCTTCTAGAATAGATACTATAGTAGTATCTACTCAGCATGATCCCGAAATTAATGGGGAAACTGATAATAAGAAGATTCAGCAGATTATCGCTAAAGATATACAGAAATATGTTATCGATGAAATCATCTCTAAATCACCGATTAAGACTGATGAAAAGACTAAATATTTCTTTAATCCTTCAGGACGCTTTGTGGTAGGTGGTCCTCAGGGTGATGCTGGTCTTACTGGTAGAAAAATCATAGTAGATACTTATGGTGGTTATGCTAGGCATGGTGGCGGAGCCTTTTCTGGAAAAGATCCTACGAAAGTAGATAGATCAGCTGCTTATGCAGCGAGGCACGCAGCTAAAAATATAGTAGCCGCAGGTATCGCTAAGCAGTGTGAGATTCAAATCTCTTATGCTATAGGTGTGGCTACTCCTACTAGTATTTATGTAAATACTTTCGGTACTAGTGACTATGATGATGAGTTGATTATTAAGTTAATTCAGAAGGTTTTTGACTTTAGACCACAGAAGATAATAGAAAACTTTGATTTACAGAATCTTCCAGCTAAGCGAGCTGGACGTTTTTATCAAGATGTCGCTAAGTATGGTCATTTTGGTAGAAAAGATTTAGATTTACCGTGGGAAAGATTAGATAAGGTAGAAGAACTTAAAAGAGTCCTATCTGAAGAGTTTCATCCTTTAGTATCTAAATAATAAACTCATTTGTCGAAATATGTTAAGATACGATATTTCGATAAATGTCTATCAAAAGCTCTATCACGCATAAGTTTCCAGATGCCTGGCGTTTAGGTGATTTTACTCTGCGTGGTATACAGCAGCATAGAAATGCTGTTAATGGGCTTTTAGGTAATTTAGATAATAAGCTTAATAAAGACTCTCTTAGTGAGAGAGCTGGAGCTCAATTAAATCCAGTTATCTCTCGTTTGTATAATTTAAATCAAGCTTCTACCAAGGCTTTAGAGCAAATAGCTTTAAGAGCTACAGCAAAAGTCTCCCTAAGTGATGAGAAGAATTTTAATGAATTGCAGAATCTTGCTAAGGAGTATCAAAGGCTGCTTAAGGGTATAGTCAGTAACCGTATAGATATTATGGTAGATGATAATCCAAAGAATCCAAATCATAAATCTCAATTAAAAGCCTTTTCTGATTTAGCTATTAACTCTTTAAATCCATTAGGTGGAAGTGAGCTACGCACAGGAGCATTTCAGGGACAGACTTTAGAGATATTAGAACATTCGTTTAAAGATCCTAAGAAACTAGAAGATATTTTTAATCCAGTAAGAATTATTACAGAGTCTTACTCCCTTTATAATCAGCTTTTAAAAGCTACTAAACAAGCACTAGATGTAAGTGAAGCTACTCATGAAAAAAGTGCTAAGGAGATTATTTCCTATTTAAAAGAAGATAAAGGTATGAAAGCTCCTGAAATAAAGCAGCTTTTAGAAGATTTAGTGAAAACCTCACTGATTTTCACTTCACATCCTACTCCTGGAGTACCTACTGATAGAAGAGTACACCTAGATGAGATTTCAGAGACTCTGAAAAATTATTTTATGAATTCTCAACCTAGAGGATCTGTATTAGAAGCTAGATCAGAGCGTGGTGGTATTAAAGATCATTTAGAGGCTTTAGTAAAGAGTCCTTTATTTAATGATAAAGCGATAACACCTTTAGATGAAACTAAATATTTAATTGAAAATCTAAAACAGTTAATGAAGCAGCTTCCTCGTTTCGTTATAGCTTTAGAAAATGCTTATCAAGCGAGCTTTCCTAATGAAAAAAATAATGTACTTTCTTTAAGTAATATTCTTAATGTCCGTAAGTGGACTACTACTGACGCAGACGGTAATCCTAATAATAATCTTTCTGAATATCTAAGGTCTTTTACTGAAAAAAAACTTATTCTTTTAGAAGCATATCAAAGTGGTTTAAAAGAATTAATGAAGGGTTATACGGAGTCTTTTAGTACAGGGGTAAAGATACATCACAATCCACTAGAAACTAATTCTAGTGCTGCTAAGAGCCCATCTGGAAATCTAGAAGGAGATAGAGATTTTATTAGTCTTTATAAAGGCTTTGTGCAGGAGAGCGGTAGAGATGATGCTTACCGCGCTTTAATGGAAAACTTTAAATTAACTAAGCATGATAAGCCTTTAATAAATGTTTTGGAAGATAATATTATAGAGCTAAAAACAATTCGCAAAGATTTAGAGAAATTAAATGGTAACGCAAGTGAAGAAGAGTTAAAAGCAGTCAGTGAGAGGCTCTCCATCCTCGCTGAGACTTTCTCTATAAAAGAATTTTTAGAGACTTTACGTGCTATTGAGAAGAATAAACACTAT
>DAISHM010000112.1:0-5331 GCA_036822535.1 Candidatus Caenarcanales bacterium | reverse complement strand
TAATATATTTTTTTTTTTTAAACAACTAAAAAAAGTCAAATCTTCATTTCTCTATTTCAATTGGGATCCGTTATGAAAAAGGTTTTTATAAGGCTGATAGAATCCATGTGCGTCATTATAGAAAATCAATAGAGCAAGTAGAACACAAAATAAAATCAGTGCCGAAACATAAATTGACTTGGTTTTTTTTTGGATATCCACTAAAAGCAAGTATATAATTAAATCTTAGTGAAGGAAAGTAGAATTTATAAGCACTTATTATTAAGTTTTTTGTTGCTTTTAGTAAGCTATACGACTTCGGCTTGCAGTTTTTTTGAATCTAAAGATAAAGATTTTAGGGAGTCTATTCCCATAGGCACTTTCACTTGTATTGGTATTCCGATAGAACCTGGTGCTGAAGTACTCGCTAAAGCGGAAGAAAATCTCAGTGAAGAAAATAAAGCTGATAACTCTGCACCTAACAGCACTCCAGTGGCAAATGACCCTAAGGCTGCTGATACTAAAACTAATCCAGCAGCAACTCCTGCCCCAGCAGCACCTAACGCTAGCCCTACAAATCCCCAAACAGCTAACAGTAATAATCCAGTTCCTGCGGCAGAAGGGACTAATAATACAGGTACTGAGACTAGTACAGCCACTCCAGCACCTATCCAAGCTAAGCCCAAACCTAAATATACTGGGCCTAAAATAGATTTACTAATCAATCTCTTTCCCATGGATATTGCTTATAGACAAGGAGTCGGGATACTTAGAATTAATAATCGTAGTTATAAGTTCAATTGGGAGAGTGATTCTGTGAGTAAAACCCCTGATGGTAATATGCTCTGGAATATATCTTTCAGCAAAGACAATAACATCTATGCTAATCTGGACGAAAATTTCAGCTTCACTGGTGTCTTAGAACAAAAAGACACTGGTCTAGAACTTTACGGCACGCTTAGTATAAAGCCTACCAAGGCAGAAGAGATGCTTAATTATCACGTAATCACTTCTCAAGAAAAGACCCCAATTATTAGTGCAAGTGGTGAACTCTCAGTTAAAGCAGGGGAGCCTATTACACTAGAAGCTGAGCAAAGTGGAACTGATAAAACTGTTATGAAAGCTTATGCTGAAAGCCTAGATGGTAAAAATAAAGTAGAGTTAGTAATAGCTGCTTTAGATAAACCAGAAAAAGGTAAAAAGAAAAATAAGCTTATAATAAATACAGATGCTGCGATGATTAAGGGGGACTATAACATCTCTATAGTGAGGGATGAGAAACATTTCAGTAATAGCTTAAAGGTAACCATACAATAAATGAAAATAGCAGTAATCGGTGCAGGCAGTTGGGGGAAGAACTTAGTTCGTAATTTTTATGAGCTAGGGGTTTTAAAGACAGTCTGTGACCTAGAAGAAGAGAATTTAATTCGTGCTAAAGATCGTCATCCCAGAATTATTACTACATCCTCTATTGAAGATGTAATCAGTGACAGAGAAATAGACGGTATAGTCATTGCGACACCAGCACATACTCATTATCAAATCGCTAAAAAGTCATTAAATGCTGGTCATAATGTATATGTGGAAAAACCGCTAGCACAAAATGTCCTAGAAGCTAAAGAGCTACACGCCATAGCAGAAGAGCATGGTCTTACGTTAATGGTAGGACACCTACTCCTGTATCACCCAGCTGTAAATAAATTAAAGCAGATCATCGCCGCTGGAGAATTAGGTACCATTCAGTACATAAATTCAGATCGAAGAAACTTCACTGCTAATCATCGAAAACATAGTAACGTAATGTGGGATCTCGCTCCACACGACTTTTCTATGATGTGTTACATACTTAATACTGAACCTGAAAAGATTGTAAATGTACGTACTTGGCCTAGTTCTGGTGATTCTATAGATGTTGCACACATTGATATATTATTTCCAAACAATATTGGTGGACATATCCATAATAGCTGGCTAGACCCACAGAAACAGGCTCTGCTAACTGTAAATGGCAGTAGAAAAACAGCAGTTCTAAACGATACTTTCAGAGAAAATAAATTAGAAATATACAGTAGACAAGAAGATGGTAGCCTTACTGTAGAAAAACCTATTTACTCTAATGATGAACCTTTGCGCCTTGAATGCAAACATTTTTTAGACTGCATAGAACATAAACGCAAACCTACTAGCGATAGTGTAAATGGTTATCAAGTGGTGAAATATGTGGAAACTTGTCAGAACTTTATTTACTGCTAAAACAGAGCCCTACGCAAAGCTATCTAGAGTAATTCTTATAAGCTCCTTCTGCATCGCAGCCCTAATCTACGTTAGTAAAAAGGCTGAACTCAATAGATATTTACTAAAAAAAGTAGATCTAAATAGCAAATACAGCCTTAAGATACCCTTAAATTCAGCATCTGTAGAAGAATTTGATAACCTACCTGGCATAGGACCAGTACTAGCTACTCGTATAGCTAATTACAGACTAGAACATAATGGGTTTTCTAGCATAGATGAAATAAAGCAGGTAAAAGGTTTAACTAAGAACAAATTCAAACTAATTGAAGCTTACTTAAGCTTAAACTAGCCTTGCTGTGTTTCCTGACTAGATTTCTCATTTAATTTATTAATACCCTCTTGCCAGCCGCTTTTGAGATCACTAATAATCTTCACACAGAAATCCATTTTCTCCTGATTTTTTTCAATATTAGCGCGCATCAAATTTGATTTTAAAAATTCGTATAGATTAAATAACTGATCAGCAAACTGCTCATTAATCTCATGATTCAGCGAATCCTGTAAATGCTCAATTATACTCACCGACATCTTCATCTGATGACTAAAATTCGTCCAGTTAGGAATTTTTTCCGTTTTATTTCTTTCTAATTCTTTTTTCGCCATGGCAAGCCACTGTAAACATCCGTTATACAGAATAAGTATTAACTGTTCTGGAGAAGCACTGTCCACCATGTTCTTAATAAATTTTTTCTGCTGTGGCGTTAAGTTGTTTGGATTATTGACTTGTTGGGTCGGTTTTTTATTTAACATTTGCATCCTGTTTCTCCTAAAGACTGTTACATCTATATCTATCGGCAGTGTTAACTGTTTCTAAAGTAATTTTTTATTTTTCTTTGCTAAATCCATCATCTAGCTAATCTGCTAATACAGCAGTTCTAGGCTACTAGTACTAGTAAGTAGTCCATTAGAAAAGAAGCCTAAAGAGGAATAAAACTAAAAGGTAGTTTTCATTTTAGTGAATTTTTAATATGCCACCTGGATCAGACGAACAGCCAATCATAGTCAAGAAAATCATAAAAAAGATTAGCCATGGTGGCCATCACGGTGGTGCTTGGAAAGTAGCTTATGCTGACTTCGTTACAGCCATGATGTGTATGTTTCTTTTACTCTGGTTAGTAAATTCTGACCCTAGTACTAAATCAGCCGTAGCAGAGGTTTTCAAACAGCCAACCCAAACAGGCCCCATGGATGGTAATACCTTCGTCTTAGGTGGTGCTAAAAATCCAGGTGAAGAAGGGCAATTGGTAGGTGGATCTAGTTTTTTACAGTTCGAAAAATTAAAGCTCACTGGAGAGAACAAAGAGAGGGTAAAACAAATAATTCAGACTGAATTTAAGCAAAGCCTAGAAATGAGTCTAGGAGAAGAGATGCTAGAGAATGTGAGTTTTCATACCGTAAATCAAGGCATACTTATAGAAATTCACGAAACTAAAAATCATGTACTCTTTACTAGTGGCTCTGCGACACCGACAGACTATGTCAAAAAAATAGTAGACACTCTCGCCGCGATTTTAAGAAATAATGCAAGCTCAATGTTAATAGCAGGCCATACTGATTCTAATAATTATGGAGTAGGGTCTTACGATAACTGGAACCTATCTACAGATAGGGCACAAATGGTTAGAAAGCGTTTAGAATATGATGGAATCAGCCCACAGCGCTTCATTAGAGTCGAAGGTTATGCTGATAGTCAGCTTAAATTCCCAGCCGATCCTAGTGCTTCGATGAATAGAAGAATCACTATCACTCTATTACAGGAAGAGGAACTCATAGAACTCCGTAAAGAGCAGAAAGAATTAGAGCAATCAAATTTTATAGTTAAGGAAGAACAAAAGAAAGAAGAGGAATTAAAACGTAGTGGCACAACTACAGAAGATTTCAAGAAATATTTAGAAAAGAGTGCTGGTAAGTCTAATAAAGCGGTAGATCTAGACGACCTTTCACGCAAAAAACAGAGACAAGAATATTATGAGAAATACTCTTTAGAGAAATCTTCTGGAGGATCTCATGGTGGCGGTGGCGAAGCTAAGAAAGAGGCTGCACCTAAAGAAGCTGCTGGACATGGGGGAGGACATTAATGGTTTTACGAACTATCGACTCCTTTCTAAGGAAGTCATTAAATCTAAAAATTGATTTATTACGTAAAATCTACAATGCAGATTCCTTGCGTGGAAAGGTTTTCATAAATTATCACCATGATCATGTCCGTGAATGGGTGGAATGGATAAAAAAACAGAATGAAGAAACTCAAAAACGTGGCTTCGCTAAACTAATAGAACACCTTAAAGAGCATCCTCGCACTTGGAATAAAGTAACGATCGATGTTCTAGTAGCTGTATCTTATTTTAGATACCCTGAGTCTATTCCTTTATTAAAAAACTTCATTATTACTGCTCATCGTATGTGTGACAGCTATCCGATCCTTTCAGAAGCTTATATTACAGCTGTAAAAGGTCTAATATTAAATGATGAAAGCGTAGCTCGTGATATTATCGATCAGCAAATACATTTAGAACGTAATAAAAAAGAGGTCATGTATCTGATCAGCACAGCAATAGGTTTATTTACCTTTGACTTAGATATAACTAATATTGCTGTAAGCTTAATAGCCTATCCTGAATTAAACTTTAAAGACAGAGAAGCTATTATTAACAGTCTCAGTCGCAAACCAGCAGAGCATCTTGAAGAAATATTTTTACGCAGTGTAGATAGATTTATTGAATTAGACCAAAGAGTAGAAAATTTTAGTAAAGATTGCCTAAAAGTCTTTTCACTAGTACTTTCTAAAGCCGTGAGCTTTTATAGTGATAATAGATTTTCTACAGTAGAAGCATTATGTACCAGTAACCATTTAAAATTAAACTCTTTTGAGATTACTGGGGAGAGCTTAGGTGAAAATCAAATTAGCTTTAATATCGAAAATACTTATAAATACTATGCTTACGCAAACACTGCTGAAGAGAAGAAATTGGTACAGAAAGCACTTGCACAAAGAAATTCACTTACATATCAAGAGCTTATGGTAACGAGAGCTTACGACCTAAGAGAAACTTTTCC
>DAISHM010000111.1:0-5333 GCA_036822535.1 Candidatus Caenarcanales bacterium | reverse complement strand
CAAATCCGCTTTATGGCTTTTTTTAATATAGATTCCTTTATTAGTAACATTATGAGATTCATGAAGAATCCTAATACTACTACGATACTCTCACAGTTTAGTAATGCTAATTATGAAATCGCAAATGCATTATCAGCAGTGCATCATGATGATCCTTATGCTAAAGATTTAGTGAAAAATAATATCCCACCTTTTACTAGAACGCATGAAACCTTAAAAACTCAGCTAGAAGGAGCTTCACAGCATTAATGAATCTCGCTTTATCTAGCACAAAGCTTTTACAGCCAGAAGAAGCACTTGCGAAATTAAATCGTGAGCAGCCTCCTTTAGATTCAGTATTAGATTTAGATAAAGATGCTCGTGTAGAGAGCTTAGATTCCCATGAAATAAAAGAGTTACATCAAGATTCCTTAAAAGTACCTTTGAAAAATCCTATTCTAAATTTTTATCAAAATAATTCACAGGTCTTGGATAAAGTAGCGATGAGTGGATCATGGGTGGGGATTGCTTTGCATGGACTTGCCGCAGCGGCTCCAGTGCTTAAATTCGTTCCAGAACCTGTAAAGGAATTAACCGATAAATTAGCTACTTTTTACTCCCGTTATTTAAGCGGTGTTCCTATGGTTATTTTTGCACTACCTAAGTTTATTGCTAAGGATACCATTAAAGCTTTAGGTCAAATCAGTGCTGCGATCTCTTTTCCATTCATTAAGACTGTAGAGAATATGCCTGTGGGCTCTAGCCTCTTTTGTGGGATTAAGACTGCGATAGAAGCTATAGAAGACTATAAGGGACCTAAAGTAGAGCGAAAATCAGATTCTCTAATGCATCAATTAGAAGAGTTTGCTGTGAATTATGGAAGAATGTGGAAGGATTCTTTTGATAAATTACTTTCACCAGATAGCTCTGCTGGAGATAAATTTAGGCATTTCTGTAATACTACTTTTCTTCCTGGTTATTCAGCAGCACAAGCTTTAGGAATGCTTTTCTGTAGAGGTAGATTGGCTGATCAGAAGGAATCTCCACTCGCAGAGGGAATCGCACGCGGTACTAGAACTGAACGTGGTGTTTTAGGTACTTTAACTGATTTATTCTTACTTGGTTCTAAGATACCAGCCGAGAGAACAGTCGGTTATACTTTCGTCGGTAGTAGTCTTTTATCTTTAGCTACGCCTTGGGTAGATAAGGTATTTGCGAAGCATCCTAAGGAGATGCAAGAAAATATTTTAAATATATTGGGTCAGACTTGTAAGGCTTTAGATGAATTAGGTAATGTACTTTGGTCTAAAATTCCAAAGCGAGAAGAGGTACTTCCTTAAAAATATCTAAAAAATAATCTTTTAGATATTTACAAAAAAAAAATCAGTGATTATACTTGAGGCATGATGAAAAAATTGATCAGTTCTTTAGTTGTTCTCGGTTTTGTATCTACTCCAGCTTTCGCTGACGGTGCTTACAAATCAAAGCCTACATGCAAAAGTGGCAAGTGTGATTCTTGTGGTTTTGGCTGTGGACTTTGGAAGGCTACTAAATTCACTCTAAAACTTCCATTCAGAATCGTTACGGCAACTGGTAAAGGTGTATATGACCTTGTAGTTGATCAAGATTTTTCTGGATTCGAAGAAGGTTACGAATTAATCTAGTCAGTCTTACTGAACAATTAAGTTTATGTCTCAAAGCTCGGATTTTCAAAGATATGATAAGTCCGAGCTTTGGACTTTTCATAATTACTATTTCCAAAATATTGGATTGAAAGCCTGGGATTCTGGTTCATTACCTTACACTGGGGTTAGTAGTTATAGTGAAGCTTTAAAAAAAGCTCTTCTGGTTATTGAAAACTTACAATTAGCTGGCTTTAGCTCTAATGATAAGACTATTAAAATTTTAGAAATTGGTGCTGGTTCTGGAGCCTTCGCCGAGAATTTTTTGCTTGCTTTTGAAAATATCTGCTTGAGAGAAGATTTGGATTTTCATCGTCGTATGAAATATTTCCTTACAGACTATTCAGAAAAAACTTTAGATGAGATAAAAAAGAAAAAACGAATTAGGGAATTTCCTAATCTTATATTCAGTGCCTTTGATGTGCTAGAAGATGTCAGAACTAGTTCATTAAGTGCTTCATTGGGAAGTTTTCAGGTAATTCTTTCTACTTATCTTCTAGATCAGCTTCCATGCAGGGTTATAGCTAAGAAGAATCAAGAATTTTTTGAAAAGTATATAAAATTAGAAGTGCCTGAAAAATATTTAAATGATGAAAAGCTTTTAAGTGAAAAGCTTTTAAGGAAAAAGAAGTGGATAAAAAAAATAAAAAAATATTTTGAGTTTAGAAAAATTGATGATGAAAACTCAATTCCAGAAGATGATTTAGAAGTTTTAAAATTATGTTTTCGTAAAACTCCAGAATCTACGGTAATTTACTCATATGCTGCTAAACATGCTTTAGAAAACTGTTTTAGGCTTTTAGATGCGGAAACAGGTTTGATTATTTGTTCAGATTTTAATGCTGCAGCTCGAAATGGGGTCGATTATTATGAACCTTGCTATTATGGAAACTCCTTAGCAGAGCCAGTAAATTTTGATTTTTTGTATAAATCTTTTGCTAAAAATCAGAAGGCTATATTATTTGAAGACCCAGTTAAACCATTACATACTTTAATACTCTGTGGAGAAGCTTTTAAGCATCCCTTGAAGCTCGGAATGAGCTATGAGAGGGGCTTTAAGAAGAATCTTTTCTTGAAAATGTTCTATCAGTTTATGTTAGAAGTTAAACAAAGTGTTTATATACTTCTCATTATAAGTATTCTTTACGGTGCTTTTTATATTTTTACGCTATACGAGCGAAATTTTTCTGCCCCATAATATCTTGTAAAAATATTTGGTGTGCACCACGGGCTTTCATATGTTTAATAAAACTATTACGAAGTACTGATGCTGAGATCTTTTTATCAATTCCTACTGCTAAAGCCTTAGCCTGTATTACTCGGTAAACTTCTCTTGCGCTGATCTGAAATAGTCTTTGAGATGCTTTTAAATTATTAGTTTGAATATATTCGCTTATAAGATTTTTGACAGAGTCTATCATTGGTATTATTCGTGACTTAGCTGAAATGTCTTTATTGATGAAAATTAATTCTTCGGTGATAGAAATATCTTCTAGAGTTAATCCCAATAATTCTTTTACTCTAAGACCGCATGAATAAATAAGTTCTAGAATTAATTCAGTCGTCAGATCATAATTATCCTCTCGCTTTAGTAATAAATCTACTTCGTGTTCACTAAGAATCGTAGCCTTTTTATTTCTGAACTGAGGATCTCTTACTATCTGAGTGAAAGGATCTTTATTTAATAATAGTGTCTCTTTGAGCCATATCCACATTTTATGCAATGCTGTTAATTTACGATTTACAGCAGCAGTGCTAGCACCTTTATTCTTTATAAAATTAGCGAAAGCTTCTAAATGTCGAGGACTCAGTGATTTAATATGAAAAGATTCATCCTCAGTACTTTTAATAAAGTTAGTAAAATCTAATAAATCTCTTTTATACAGTCTAAGAGTGTTAAAACTCAGATTAGTAGAATTTTCCAAATATTCGATAAACTCATAAACGACCTGCATACTATAATTTTAAATGACAGTAGATAGTAAAAGTATCATCTGTAAATATATTTATGACTGAAAGAAAAAAAGTATTCGCTGTAATTCCTGCTGGTGGCATAGGAAAGAGGATGAATAATCGTCATCCTAAGCAGTTTATTAATATTTTTGATCAGCCTATATTAGCAGTGACCATTAGAGCTTTGGCGGCATCTGGACTAATTGATAAGTTTGTTATACCTACTGTAGATTTAGTTACCACGAAGAAGTTAGTCGAACAAAAGCTCCCAGACCTAGATATAAATATAATTAAAAGCGGTAAAACTCGTCAAATGAGTGTGCATAATGGCTTGGATTTTATTCGTACTTTAGATGAGAAACCAGATATTATTTTAGTTCATGATGCTGTCAGGGCTTTAGTTACTGAGGAGACTGTACTTAAAGTTATTAATAAGGCGATAGAGACTGGTGCTGCTATAGCAGCTAATCGTGTTTATGACACTCTAAAACTTAGTCAATCTGAGGCAGAAGAGAGTGTGCTAATTAAGAAAAATGTTTCCCGTGAAAATATGTGGCAGGCTCAGACGCCGCAGATATACAGAAGTGAGATTATTTTTGCTGCTTATGATAAAGCGAAAACTGATCACTTCGAAGGAACTGATTCTGCTAGTCTAGTAGAGCGTTTAGGAATACCTATACATTTAGTAGAGACTACTCGTTTTAATTTTAAGATTACTACCCCAGAGGATTTAGAAATCGCAGAAATTATACTTTCACACAGGTGGGCAGAGAAAGCTAAAAAGGTGGATTAATTTTAAATATTGGCTCTAGACCAGGAATGGTTGCTCCATCAATGATTTGATTAATCTGTAAGCGAACTTGTGCTTTAAAAATTTTCTGCATAGGGTGACAGTCGGGTCTGCAGCCTATAGGGCAGAAACGCCCACCCCAAGCATTACCTATAACGAGTTCAGCTCCCATATTTCTTGCTGCTAATTTAGCAGCGTTATTAATTACATTACCCACAAAAACCACTTCATCATTAGGTTTTAAGGCTGCAGCTCCTGTTTCTTTATCTTGGGTAATAATCCAAACCAAGGTACCATCATCAAAACGCTCTACTGAATTAAGGGATATGCCCCCACCTTTTTTTCCTACGTGAGCAATCTGTCTTAAATTACCAAATTTATCGATTTTAGATTCATTTAAAATATAGGGAGCATTATTATCAAAGCTGCAATGTTTAATAGAATTAACATTATTCTCTTCGTCATACTGCACTACCTGAGCGAATAAGGATTGCATAGTTTTACGATGAGGATAAACAGTGATAATTTGCCTAGTCTTTTTGATGATTTTATAATAAACCTTAAAATCACGTTTATCTGGTCTCGGAATATCCATCATTTGGTTAAATGCATATGGACTCATGTGGGAGAGCTGCTTCTGTAGTTTACTTAAACGTTCTTTAGTCATCGGTACTATAGAGAGCATGAAATTATTCTTTTCTAGAGTTTCTACATCTACCATAACCTCGTAAGGGTGAAGATCACGAGACGGAAGAAGCTCTAGGGTATTTTTAAATTCCTCTGCTGAATTATGCTGCGGAAATACTCCTGCTCTTTTATCAGCATCGGGCATAGCTAAGGTAACCTTTCTAGCTTTACCGTAGCCAATCATCATAATGGTCTCACGTGAATTTTCTTCGTTAATAGGTTTTTTTATAGTTTTAGAGTTT
>DAISHM010000110.1:0-5366 GCA_036822535.1 Candidatus Caenarcanales bacterium | reverse complement strand
CATAAAGGTGAATTAGATAAAAATAAATTACAAGCCTTGCATTCTAATAAGTCTAGATTTTTAGAGCCTTTAGGTAGAACTGATTCAGAAATAGCATTTTGCTACTTATTAGGATTAATGCAAGACAGTAATATTCGTAAATTAGCGGATATTAACCCTGAAATACTTTTAGTTTGGTTTGAACAATTCGATCAGCTCGGCAGTGCAGATATGATTCTTTCAGATGGGAATACCATAATCTGCTACCACGGAACCCAATCTCCAAGTAGCATGTACTATACCAGAAGAAAGCCACCAAATAAAATAGATACTTTCAATTCAGACATAGCTTTAATCGAATTAAAAGATCCTAGAGATACTTATAGGACAGCGTTAATCTTCAGTTCATCTCCTTTTCCACAAGGGGAATGGCGTCAAATGGAGGCAGGACAATTGCTTATCGCTAGACGAGGAAACATAGTCTGGGACAGCAAAAAAGGCTTAATTACACCAAACAAAGCAGATTCTCCGTTAATTTCTCCACAGGAAAATTTTAATACAGCGAAAACTACGAATTTAAGTCCTTCTACTAAAATAGCTTTGGCACAACTTCCTGATTTATCTATCACTAATTATCGAGCGATGACTCATTCTCCAGATGGTCAGATACTAAGTTACAGACTTTTTGATGTCACTCATATTACAAACTATGAATATGAAAGGATAGTAGAGCATAGCACTCATAAATTCAGGTTACAGCCTGTAGAGGATCAATTACAGGAAGTAATTTTATCTAGTTTAAAAGTCTCTACCGCAGGCGAAGAAATTCGATTTGAGGATGTTTTCGGAAATCAATCCGTACATTACAGTATTGACGCACCCTACGCTAATTTATCAATAGAGAGTAAAAGTCGCGTAAAAGTCTTTGCTAGACCACCCGACGACCATACTTTATCACAGCGAAAAACCACTATCCCTCTCTTATGGATGCCTTGGCAAAAGCAGATGATGATGGCTTATCTATTACCACCAGAATTACCAGAGACACAGCTAGTAGAACTCACTGATTATGCGATGAGCTTCGTCGAGAGAAATGATTATAGTTTACATCAAACTTTAGAGGACATTAATCAAAGTATTTATAATGATTACAGATACGTGCAAGGCACTACATCATTGAATACTACTCCATTTGAAGTTTATGCTGCAAGAGAGGGTGTCTGCCAAGACTTCGCCAATCTCTTTATCTGTCTAGCACGTCTATTAAATATTCCAGCTCGCTATCGCATGGGATATATCTATACTGGTGCTAATTATGATAATAAATTACAATCCGAAGCCTCACATGCTTGGGCAGAAGTTTATTTACCTTATGTAGGCTGGCGTGGCTATGACCCTACAAATGGCTGCACTGTGGCGCAAGATCACGTCCGAGTCGCCTGTGGTAGAAATTATCGAGATGCAACACCTACCTCTGGCACAATTTTTAAAGGCGGGGGAGCTGAAAAATTATCAGTAACGGTTAGAATAGAAGAAGTTAATTTATAAGTAGGGTGCTAACTGTCATGAAAGAATCTAATCTAAATTTTCTTAATTATAAAGTGGGTTCTTTCTTTGATGAATTATTCGATACGAATGCTAAGCCTCATGCATATTCTAGACATTTAGTTGAGCAAATCAATGCACTCTCTCATAAAGATTTACGAAGAAGGCAGCAAGCGGCAGAACTCGCTCTGCACCAGCTCGGGATTACCTTTAGTGTTTATGGTGATAAGAAAGGTACAGAGAAAATATTTCCTTTCGATATCATTCCTCGAGTAATTCCTGCTTATGAATGGGAAAAGATAGAACTCGGTCTAAAACAGCGAATCGAGGCTTTAAATCTTTTTGTCAACGATATTTATCATGATAAAAAAATCTTGAAAGATAAGGTCATTCCAGCAGATTTGATACTTTCTTCTAAATGCTACCTTAAAGAGTGTGAAGGCTTAAAACCTCCTAAAGGTATTTGGATACATATCACTGGCACAGATCTAGTCAGAGCCTTAGATGGCGTGTTTTATGTGTTAGAAGACAATCTCCGCTGTCCTTCTGGGGTATCTTACGTATTAGAAAACAGAGCCATACTAAAACGCACATTCCCGCAAGCTTTCGCTGCCATGAATGTAAGAAGAGTAGCTGATTATCCAGATCATCTATACGATACTTTAAAATTCTTAGCCCCAGATAATATAGAAGCCCCTAAAATAGTGGTACTTACTCCGGGTATCTATAATTCAGCTTACTTCGAGCATGCTTATCTCGCCCAGCAAATGGGAGTCACTCTCGCACAAGGTTCGGACTTAGTGGTTATTGATGATGAGCTTATGTTACATACTACTAAAGGCTTAGAGAAAGTAGATGTAGTATATCGCAGGATAGATGATGATTTTTTAGATCCCCAAGTCTTTCGTAAAGATTCGCTACTAGGTGTACCTGGAATAATGAGTGCTTACCGCAAAGGTAAGCTTGCTTTAGCTAATGCTCCAGGGAATGGAATTGCAGATGATAAAGCAGTCTACGCCTATGTTCCAGAAATTATTAAATATTATTTAGGTGAAGAAGCGATATTACCTAATGTTCAAACCTTCATCTGCGAAGATAAAAAACAAAGAGAATACGTTTTAGCTAATTTAGATAAATTAGTTGTTAAGGCAGTTAATCAGTCTGGTGGCTATGGTATGTTAATCGGTCCTAAATCTACTCGTAAATTAAGAGAGGAGTTTGCAGAAAAAATAAAAGCTAATCCTAGAGACTATATAGCTAAACCAACTTTAAGTCTTTCCCGCTGTCCTACTATTATTGGTGATGAAATAGAGGGAAGGCATGTAGATGTAAGACCTTATATACTATACGGAAAATCTATATTTGTTTTACCAGGAGGACTTACTAGAGTTGCTTTGGTAAAAGATTCTCTAGTAGTAAATTCTTCTCAGGGTGGTGGTAGCAAAGATACTTGGGTATTAGGGAGTGAAGTGTGTTAAGTAGAGTTGCTAATTCCATATATTGGATGAGCCGCTATCTAGAAAGAGCGGATAGTGTGGCTAGGTTTATTGATGTTAATCTGAAATTAATTTTAGATATAGCCTTAAATAAAGAAAACGCTCAGTGGCTACCATTAATAATGGCTTCTGGTGATGACGAAGATTTTTTTAAGCGTTATAAAAGTATAGATCAGAAGAGGGCTGTACACTTTTTAACTTTTGATATTCAGAATCCTAATTCCATACTATCGTGTATCAGCCATGCTCGAGAGAATGCTCGCACTGTAAGGGAAATAATTCCAGTTGAGCTATGGGAGACTATTAATGAGCTTTATCATTTCGTACATAAATATAGTAAAAAACGCCAGAAGGATAATTTAATTCCTTTTTACGCACAGATAAAAGAGTCTAATAATGTGGCTTGTGGTCTGGTTACTAACGCTATGCTCAGAGATCAGGCTTTGCACTTTTTACGTTTAGGGCAAATGCTAGAAAGAGCTGACAAAACAGCACGATTACTCGATGTAAAATATTTTTTACTTCTACCTAGTCCCGACTATGTAGATTCGCCCTACGATGCCGTAGAGTGGGGAGCTGTTTTACGTTCAGTGAATGCCTTTCAGATGTACCGTAAAAAATTTCATCAAGTTAATTATCGAGATGTCACTGAATTTCTGGTTTTTGATCCTTATTTCCCACGCTCAATAAATTACTGTGTCAATCAAGCGCTAGCTTCTTTAGGAGCTATAGTAGAGATTACTGCTGTAGATAAAGGAGCTAAATTTGAGATGGCTAAATTGCAGCAAATGCTTTTACTAACTAGCACTGACAAAATATTAGCTGATGGTTTACATGAATTTATTGATATTTTCCAGTTTAATTTAAATATAGTCGATGAGGCAATCTATAGATCTTTTTTCAATTTAAGGCAAGCTTAAACAGTCTAAGACTTTAGTTCCCTTAGTCTGCGAATTTTAAAGATTGGTATTATAATAGGTTTAAGCCTTTTTAGAAGAAGGGCGTATGTTAATTGGAGTCGCTTCTGCAAAGAATATTAAGAGCTGAAGAAATAAAAAATATTGACGAAGTCGCAGTAGCTGAGCAGGGCATCTTCTACATGCAGCGTGCTGCGCAGGGTTTATTTAAACTCATTACTGATCTTATAGAAAAAAATCATCAGCATTTTTTACTGAGTTTTCCGAAGATTACGATTTTTGCAGGTAAAGGGAATAATGGTGGCGATGGAATACTGCTTGCAGCCGAGCTTTTAAAGCATGGTCATAAAGTAAAATGTTTTTCCATAGTAGACCCTACTGATTATCTTGCGGAGTCAGCCTTAGCTTATCAATTATTTCTACAAGCCGGTGGCAAATTAGAACTAATAAAGAATGAAGCTGATTTACTTTCAGTAAAACACTCTTTATTAAAGCAAAATAATGGAATTATCGTAGATGCTCTTTTAGGAATAGGCATAAAAGGTAGTCCTAGAGGACTATGTGCTAAGTTAATTGAAATTATTAATCAGACTAAATTAGCTAGTAATTCTATCTGTGTCGCTGTTGATATACCTTCTGGCATAGATGTAGATAGTGGTGAAGCTTTCGAACCTTCTATCAACGCTGACTACACTGTACAGATGGGCTTTTCTAAGTTTTCTTCATTACTATTTCCAGCTAAAGAGAAATACGGTCAGATTGTTTTTCAGGAATTAAAATACCCATCAGAGTTAATACAGAAAAGCTCTAGCATTGCAATGTTCTCAGTGGATTTGCAGATGATACAATCCCTTCTGCCTGAAAGAAAAATTACCGCAAATAAATTTGACCACGGCGTAGCGATCTTAATAGCAGGGTCTCTGGGCATGACTGGGGCAGCGATGCTAGCTGCTACTGCTGCAATGCGTTCCGGCATAGGTCTTTTGCATGTTTTGACCTATGAAAATTCACTACCTATAATCGCAAATAACCTCTGGGATGCAGTTCTACATGGTATTACAGATAATCCTAAATCAAACATGGATTATTTGAAAGACTTATTATTAAATAGAAAAATTGATGCTGTAGCGATAGGTCCAGGACTGGGTCACCAAGCGAGGAGCGTAGCTTTAGTAAAAAATATTCTGGAATTATTTTCCATAATTGAGGCTAAACCATTAATCCTTGATGCTGATGCAATTAATTCACTAGCAGGGAGTGCTTCTCTTTTAAAAGCTTATCAAGGAGAGCTTTTAGTCACTCCACACGCTAAAGAGTTTGCACGTCTTTTTGAAGAAGATATATCTGAATACGCACCATTTGATAAAGCTCAATTTCTTAGTAAAACAGCAAAAGAATATTCGATAAATATTTTATACAAAGGGGCCCC
>DAISHM010000109.1:0-5421 GCA_036822535.1 Candidatus Caenarcanales bacterium | reverse complement strand
TCATCGCAGTAGGTACACCCCCTAAAGAAAATGGTGAAACAGACTTAAAGTATATAGAAGCCTGAGCTAAAACCATAGGTGCTCATGCTGAGAATTACTGTATAGTAATAAATAAATCTACAGTTCCAGTTGGTTCTGGGAATTGGGTCTATATGCTAATAGAAGATGCCAATCCAGAGCTTAAATTCCATGTAGCTTCTAACCCAGAGTTCCTTCGTGAAGGTTCTGCCATATTCGATACTCTATACGCTGATCGTATAGTTATCGGTGCTGAAGATGATTTTGTCAGAAATAAATTAAAAAATTTATATAAAGTTTTAATAGAACAGTCATTCACCGCCCCAGAATACTGTAAGAGACCAGTAGGGCAGGGATCTATACCATTTATAGCTACCGATATTACTAGTGCTGAAATGATTAAATACAGTGCAAATAGTTTTCTAGCTATGAAAATCAGCTTTGCTAATCAGATCGCTAATCTTTGTGATTTAGTCGGAGCTGACGTAAATGAAGTAATGCATGGTATTGGTACTGACTCACGAATCGGTGCTAAATTCTTAAATGCTGGTATAGGTTGGGGCGGGAGCTGCTTCGGTAAAGATGTGCAAGCCTTAATTAAAATAGCAGAAGAATATACCTATAACCCTGAATTACTCTATGCTACTAGTAGTGTGAATTACAAGCAGCGTAACCTGGTAATTAAAAAATTACAGGATCAATTAAAAATTCTAAAGGGTAAGAAAATAGGTTTATTAGGTTTAGCTTTTAAACCCAATACAGACGATCTTAGAGATGCGCCAGCTTTAGATATAGCGAGGGCCTTAATCAAACTAGGTGCTAGTGTCAGCGTCACAGATCCTATAGCAGTAGATAACTGTAAAAAACAAAATCCAGATTTAGGAGTAACTTATACGCAAGATGCTTATGAGCTTGCCCAAGGGAAAGATGCATTAGTTTTAGTTACAGAATGGGACGAATACAGGAATCTAGATTTAAAGAAAGTATTTGAGTTAATGAATGGCTCTAAAATCCTTTTAGATGGTAGAAATATTTTCTCGGTAAAAGCTGCCACTGAATTAGGTTTTACATATATCGGCATAGGGAGATAACTAATATGCCTGAAACTATCTTAATTACTGGTGCTGCGGGTTTTATCGGCTCACATTTAGCAGATACTTTAATCGCTGCGGGGAAAAAGGTTATTGCTATAGATAATTTGGTAACTGGTAGTATCTCTAACATTCAGCATCTTTTTGATAATCCTAATTTTAGATTTATTGAACATAATGTTTCTGAGTATATTAATATAGATGATGATTTAGATTGGGTTATGCATTTCGCTAGCCCAGCGAGTCCTATAGATTTCAAAAAATTAGCTATCCCAATTTTAAAAGTAGGTAGCCTAGGTACTCATAATGCACTAGGGCTAGCTAAAGAAAAGAAAGCAAAATTCTTTCTAGCTAGCACTTCTGAAGTTTATGGTGATCCGCTAATACATCCTCAGCCAGAAACTTACTGGGGAAATGTAAACCCCATAGGACCTAGAGGAGTTTATGACGAGTCTAAACGCTTTGCAGAAGCGATTACTATGGCTTATCATCGTGAACACTCTATTGACGCTAGAATCATTAGAATTTTTAACACCTATGGACCACGTATGCGTGCAGATGATGGTCGCGTAGTCTGTAATTTTATTAACCAAGCTTTAGAAAATGAAGACATTACTATTTATGGAGACGGAACTCAATCTAGGAGCTTCCAGTACGTTAGTGATTTAGTCTCAGGGATAGTCAAACTTATGCAGGTGGAGCATAATGAACCAGTAAATCTAGGAAATCCTTACGAATTCACGATGCTAGAACTCGCAGAAAAAGTGATTTCACTAACTAAGTCTAAATCAAAAATTATTTTTCTAGAACTCCCCGAAGATGATCCTAAAAGACGTAAACCAGATATCACCAAGGCACGTTCTATTTTAAACTGGGAGCCAGTCATACAGCTTGATGAAGGTCTAAGAAAAACTATAGAGTTTTTTAGAATGATGTTAGAATCTTAATTCATGACTGAGGAATCAGCGAAAAGCTCTAAAACTAGATTTATCTTTTTGGCAGGTCTAATAGTTTTTTGGTATCTAATTTGTAGATTAGAGATATATCCACCCTACCTATTACCTAGTCCAGAAATGGTTTTAAAAACTCTTAAGCGTGGTTTTCTTGATGGTGCTTATTTCCCAGCTTTAATACAGTCTTCTAAAAGAGTTCTATTAGGCTATTTCAGTGCAGTAATACTAGGCAGCCTACTTGGTTTAGCTATTTCCAGATTTAGACAGCTAAGTAACAGCATAGGTGAGAGCCTTACGGCACTCCAATCTATTCCTAGTGTCGCTTGGGTTCCTTTAGCTTTATTATGGTTTGGTATATCAGAAGCAGCAGTACTATTTATAGTGATCCTAGAAGCCTTTATTCCTTGTGCTTTAGGCGTGCAGAATGCTATTAAAAATATTCCGCCTAAGCTTATACTCGCAGGAAAATCACTTGGATGTGAATCCTTAGATCTTTACAAACGAATCATAATCCCAGCCATACTTCCACAAGTAATTAGCAGCTTAAAACTAAGCTGGGCCTTTGCTTGGCGTGCTTTAATAGCTGGTGAATTATTTATTAATGGCTCAGGGATAGGACAGACCTTAGAGCTCGGCAGAAGCCTTTCAGATATGGCTGAAGTTATTGCAATGATGCTGATTATTGCAGTGATTGGTTATGTGGCAGATAATGTTTTATTTAAAAAACTAGAAGAGAGTGTTAATCACTATGCTTGAGATTAAAGACCTAAATTTAAAATTTACTAGAAATGGCTTTAGTAAAAATCTTTTTAATAATCTTTCACTCTCTGTAGAAAAAGGGGAGTTTATTTGTATACTAGGTCCCTCTGGCTGCGGTAAAAGCTCACTACTAAATATACTAGCGGGTTTCGAGAAAGGCTACACTGGTTCAGTATTACTGAATAATGAAAAGATTTCTAAACCAGATATCAAAAGAGCTATAGTATTCCAAGATTACGCCCTATTTCCCTGGCTAAATGTCATAGAGAATGTTAGCTTTGGATTAAAAAAGAAAATACCTTCTCGTGCAGAGCGTTTCCTGCATGCGACCCGTTATTTAGAATTAGTAGATTTGGTAGATAATTCTCGTTCACGTATTCATGAAATTTCAGGAGGCATGCAGCAGCGCGTAGCTATCGCTAGAGCTTTAGCCGTACAGCCAGAGATCCTTTTATTAGACGAACCTTTAGGAGCTTTAGATGACTGGTCACGCCGTAATCTTCAGAGCGAATTAATAAAAATATGGACAGAACTTAATCAAACCATATTATTCGTGACTCACAGTGTAGATGAGGCTTTACTATTAGCTAGTCGCATAGTAGTAATGAATGTCAATAGTGAAAAGGTTTTAGATCTAAAGATAGAAGCTGAGCACCCTCGCAAACTAGATCACGCAGAATCTATTAAAATTCGTGGGATGATTAAAGATGCCCTGAGTCAGAGACTTAAAAACCATTCAATTAACAGCTTAAACTCCAGCCTAGAAGTAGATTCTGCTTTTGATCCAGGGATTTAATACTGTTCTGATATAATTTAAGAATATGGCTAAAAAAATCACAGTTCTATACGGTACAGAGACTGGTAACTCAGAATCTCTTGCAGATGAATTTACTAAAGCAGCTAAAGCTAAAGGTCATGATGTTGAATTAGCAGCTGCATCTCAGAAAAATTTAAATGATTTAAAAAATGTAGAAAACTGTATTATAGTTATTTCCACTTGGGGAGATGGAGATGCACCAGCTGATGCTGAGAAATTCTGTGAAACCTTGTACACAGCAGAGGAAGATGAAGTTAAGTTAGATAAAATGCGTTTCCATGTTCTAGCTTTAGGTGATAAAAGCTATGTAGATTTCTGTGGCTGTGGACGTAGAATAGATGGTCACTTAGAGAGACTAGGTGCTAAGCGTTTTATGGAGCGTAGAGATCTAGACACTGATTTTCAAGATCATTTTGCTGCATGGAAAGATGAGGTTTTAAAAGCTATTTAGTATAATTAGCTTTCTGATGACCAATCCTATTATTACTAAAACTAAAAACTTTAAAAGAACTATTAAAATCCCTGGAGATAAATCTATCTCCCATCGCTCTATAATACTAGGTTCTATCGCAAAAGGCAGGACTGAAGTAACGAATTTTCTTACTGGGGAAGATTGTATTTGCACCCAGAAAGCTTTTCAGAGTCTAGGAGTAGAAATAGAGACTAATTTTCATGATCTGGAAAATCCTATAGTAAAAGTAAATGGTAAAGGCATAGCGGCTTTACGCCAGTCTGAGACAGAGATTTACCTAGGAAACTCTGGCACTGGAATGCGCCTACTGACTGGTTTATTCTCAGGATTAAATTTCATGACCAAACTAACTGGTGACGAATCACTAAGTTCAAGACCTATGAAAAGAGTGATAGATCCTCTAAGCCAGATGGGAGCTAAGATAGAATCCTCTGAGGGAAAGGCTCCTCTAATTATTCATGGCACAAATAAATTAAAAGGCATAAATTATACTTCACCAGTATCTTCTGCCCAAATCAAATCTAGCTTATTACTAGCAGGTCTCAATGCAGATGGAGTGACCACTATTATAGAACCGGAGAAGTCTAGAGATCATTCAGAGAGAATGCTAGATTATTTCGGCTCACCGATTTCTTATCATCACGGCAGTCTAGAAGTGAGTATAAAAAGATTAGAAAAGGATTTAGAAGCCCAGTTAGTAAGAGTACCTGGTGATATTTCTAGTGCTGCTTTCTTTATGGTCGCAGCTGCCATAGTAGAGAATGGAGAAGTAGAATTATTGAATGTCGGAATCAATCCGACACGTACAGGGATTATTGATGTTCTAAAAATGATGAATGTAAATTTTAGTATAGTTAATCTCAGAGAAGATGCTAAAGAACCTGTCGCTGACATCATAGTAAGAAGCTCAGAAATTAAAGCCACTGAAATAGGTGGTGAATTAATCCCTCGCTTAATAGATGAAATCCCTGTTATCGCCATATTAGCAGCCCAAGCTAGTGGTACTACGATAATCAAAAATGCTGAAGAACTAAAAGTGAAGGAATCTAACCGTATTGCCACCACCGTAAATATGTTAAAGCAATTAGGAGTGACAGTAGAAGAGACTATAGATGGCATGATTATAGAAGGACTAGTAGGGAAAGCTTTCCCTGGCGGTCTTGACTCTCATGTAGTAAAAGAAACGAAAGGAGATCACCGAATAGCGATGAGTTCTGATGTAGCTGGATTACATTCAGAGAAAGCAGTCGAAATTTAAAAAAGTGAATTCGTTAATACTTCCTTTCCAAGTTTCTTTTAACATTTAGCCCT
>DAISHM010000108.1:0-5459 GCA_036822535.1 Candidatus Caenarcanales bacterium | reverse complement strand
GAATACAGTGAATGTGAATATTAATATGCAACCCAGAGCTATTAAAGATTGATTGAGTTCGTGAAGAAAATCCATTTTTGTTTTAATTCTTAAATTTTAACCAAAAACTTTGCCATCTTCTTTTAATTCTGCGACAAAATCATCAAATGATATTGTAGGCTCATTTTTTAATTTTTCAATATCTCTAGAATCTTGAATATCTTCTAAAAATTCTTCAAGAAGATGAATTGGAACTACCACATGAGATTTTTTACCCTTTGAATCATAAAGGTACTGGAAGGAATGATTAAAGTTTTCTGCTGCTCACATAGTAACTACATTATGCCATCTTAAAGTAAAAAATTGGTAAACTATTTCCAGCATTTTCAGCGGATCCCACAGGGCGGTGTAGCCGCTACACGCCCCTCACACCACCACATTAACCAATTTGTCAGGAACCACTATAACCTTTCTTACAGCAGCCCCATCTATCTTCTTAATCATCTTTTCATCTGCTAGAGCAAGTATCTCTAACTCCTCATAATCTAAGCATTTCTCTAACTCAATAGCTGTGATTTTTTTACCCTTAATCTGTAAAACTAAAGTGCAGGTATTTTTTTCGATATAAGCATCATTAAACGCAGGCCAAGACAGGCTATGTACTGAAAGGCTATTTTCATTTAATTGAAATAAGCTGTGGAAAAGCTCTTCTGCTAAATGCGGCGTGAATGGAGCTAATACTCTCGTGAAATCTATAAGAGTATGAGCTAGTACTTGCTGATCCTCTGTGCTGTAGCTCTTTTTATCGAGTATATATTTATACATCGCATTAATAAACTCTGACATCCTCGCTATCGCAGTATTAAAGCCGAAGTTCTCTGGTGCTAAATCATGAGTGATTGCTTTTAATGATGAATGAAAGGCTCTGAGTATGTTTTGGTTTTCATCGCTAAGGGCTGTGATCTCTAAATTAAGCTCAAAACGACTTTCTATGCCATTTTTCTGCTGGTGCTCAGCTAATAAATTAGATATTTCTGGAATTAGCTGCTCGTATAGTCTCCAGATTCGATTTATAAATCTATACTGTCCCTGAGCGCCATCTTCAGTCCATTCTACTTCTGCGGTTACTGGAGCTGCGAAAAGTATAAATAATCTCGCTGAATCAGCACCGTATTTATCGAAAAAGTCAGAAGTGCCTACTACATTACCTTTTGACTTAGACATTTTTACTATTTTCTGATCTTTCTCTGAGTATTTAACTACCATGCCTTGGGAAAGTAATCTAGTAAAGGGTTCGCTGAAATCTAGCATTCCGCAGTCCCTGAGGGCTTTAGTGAAGAATCTAGCGTAGAGTAAGTGTAATATCGCATGCTCTATGCCGCCTACGTACTGGTCTACAGGGAAAACCTTATCTTTAGCGAAAGGTAATTCTAAATTATGTGGGTCACAGTATCTCAGAAAATACCAACTGCTACAGATAAAAGTATCCATAGTGTCTGTCTCTCTCTTTGCAGGTTTGCCGCATTTAGGGCAGCTTACTGACTGCCATTCATCATGCCCTTTTAATACAGCAGTACCGTGCTTCTTAAAATCTATATCTAAAGGTAACTGTACTGGTAAATCCTTCTCTGGTACAGGTACGGCACCGCAGTCATCGCAGTGAATCAGAGGTATTGGCGTACCCCAGTAACGCTGACGGCTAATTAACCAATCTCTAAGCCTGTAATTCACTTTCTCTGAGGCGAAAGCCTTTTCAGTACCCCATTTCACTATAGATTTTTTAGCATCTGCTGAGCTTAATCCATTGAAGTCTGCTCCAGTAAGACTGTTTGCGCTATTTATTAAAATCCCAGGCTCGGTGAAAGCAGATTTTTCTAAATCTATTGATGGAGGATCATTATCTGCCACAGGCTTAATAACTTGAATAATCTCTAAATCATAAGCCTTAGCAAATTCCCAGTCTCTTTGATCATGAGCTGGTACTGCCATAACCGCTCCAGTACCGTAGTCTACTAACGCATAATCTGCTATCCATACTGGAATGCGTTTATTCGTATACGGGTTAATAACATAGGCTCCGGTAAAACAGCCTGTCTTTTTACGCCCTTCTGCTGTCCTTTCTATCTCTGTCTTTAAAGCAGTTTCACGAATATATTCTTCTACAGCAGCTTTTCTATCTTCACTGGTGATTTCTTTTACTAGTGCATGCTCTGGCGCTAAAACCATGTAAGTTACTCCCATAATAGTATCTGGGCGAGTAGTATAAATGCTAATAACTTTAGTGCTAAGCTTTTCTGGATTAGGGATAGAGTCTAGATCTAAGCTGAAATCGATTAAAGCTCCTGTAGATCTACCTATCCAGTTTCTTTGCATGGTCTTTACGTTATCTGGCCAGTGTTCTAGTTTATCTAAATCATTTAAAAGTTCTTCAGCGTAGTCTGTGATTTTTAAAAACCACTGACGCATCATTTTTTTCTCTACTACCGTAGATGTATGCCTCCAGCACATTCCATCTTCTACTAGTTCATTTGCTTGAACAGTGTTACAGTCTGGACACCAATTCACTGGAGCCTCTTTCTGATAAGCTAAACCTTTTTCATAGAGCTTTAGGAAAATATACTGTGACCATCTGTAATAATCTGGTCTACAAGAGACTACTTCTCTATCCCAGTCATAGCTAGTACCCATGCGCTTAAGCTGTTCATCACGCATGTAAGCGATATTAGCCTCTGTCCATTCGCCAGGGTGCACATTCTTTTCTATGGCAGCGTTTTCAGCAGGCAAACCAAAAGCATCGAAGCCCATAGGATTTAGTACATTAAAGCCTTTCATACGCATATATCTAGAGATAACGTCTGAAATGGTGTAAACACGCATATGCCCCATATGTAGATTACCGCTAGGGTAAGGAAACATTACTAGAGAGTAGTAATTAGGTAGCGAGCTGTTTTCTTGAAAGCGATAAATTCCAGCCTCTTCCCAGATTTTCTGCCATTTTTCTTCTAATACTTTAGGTAAGTATGGTTTTTCTTCTATATGAGTTTTAGACATAAGCTATTTAATTATAGCTAGAGATTTTGCTTTGCTTCATTAATTCGGCCTATAATACGATAGCTCAAATCTTCAAAAGTTTTATAGCATTGTAAGACCGCTTCTGCATGGGAGCCTACAGCACCATCAGCAGGTTTAAGTAAAAACATTGGTTTCCTAGCTTCTTGAGATAGAGGAGCTAAACTATGAAAATGTCTTATATAGCCAATTTGATTGGGATCATTATTTTCTTTTTCTACAAACTCCTTCTTTAGAATATGTTCAGTATAAGTTTTAGGAATTTTTTCTGACCATCTTGAGTAGGCTATTACGGGTTTATTTTCTTTAGCGGAATATTGTGAAATGATATAACCCAGTGGTAGCATTTTCCCTGTAGCAATTACACTTTTATCTTTGTTTTCTGGAAATTTTTCTTTAATATTTGACTCCCATTCTTTTCTCCACTCATTTATTGTCATTCCAATATTTTTGATTCCCTGTAATGAAAAAAGATCTGGTGCTACTGGTACGATTAAAAAATTTGTACTAATTAATATGCTGCGGTTAATCGCTCCTAGATTAGGTCCTATGTCGATTAATATATAATCTGCTTTTACTATTTTACTGGCTTCCTGAATTACAGACTGAAAAACAGAGCAGATCTTAAATGCAAGGTAATCTTTTGCGTGACACTGTGCCCAGCTTGTCGCAAGCTTATCTTCAAGAGCAGATAATCTAAGATCACCAATTAAAAGAGATATATTTTCATTAATATATTCAATGTGAACTTTTTTTTGAGGTTCGCCGTCTAGAATTGGTTCTATAGTATTAAGAATTGTTAAGCTGGGCTCATTAATGGCTTCTGTCAATCTCTCTTCTGTTAAAAACATGGAGGAAAGATTACATTGTGGGTCTAAGTCCAGTACTAAAACTTTATGCTCTAATTCAGCTAGCATCCATGCGATGTGATAAATACTGGTCGTTTTACCTACGCCACCTTTGTTATTAAAAAAAACAATAGTATTAAGCATATTTAAAGGGATTTTCTCATTATTTTTACGATGAATTGAGTTGGAATATTAGTCTCAAACTCTGCTGCTTTACTGCTATTTTTTCTTAGTTCCTCCTGAACTGTTATTATTCCACGGTTAAACTTATTCACATAACCAAGATTTTTTAAAACTTCGGCGATGACGGGATTCCTGTAATCATTTTGATGTGGAAAATTGTGTATCGCGCTTCCGTATAAGCCGCCAGGATTAGAGATCTCAATGCGATTATTAAATTCGTAAAATTTAATAGGAGCATTTGATTGGTAATCTCTGTGCATGATTGCATTATTAATTAATTCTCTAAGAGCTTTTATTGGATAAGAAAATAGGGTTTCTTCTTTTAAGTTACTTATGTAGACAGGCTTAGATTCAATAATATTCTTTATGTATAGGTCTAATTCCTGCATAACCGTGATTAGAGCACCAGTAAAAGATTTTTCGTTTTTGATCTCAGTACTCTCATTATCCCCTTCATAGCGAATGTATTGTATGTATGCACCTGGTAAGTAGAATTTTGCATTTTCTCAAAGTGTAATCAAACCTGCATTGGTCGGACAATCATTTTTTAGATCATAAAATCTCAAGGAGGATAATTGTACTTTTATGTCTCTATGGTTGATTTGTAAGGTCTCTGAATCTATTGCATTGGGTAGGTATGATGATTTAAACAGATTTATATCTAAATCATCAAGAGAACTTTCTTTACAGTGTTCTGCATCAAAGTTTTTAGCAAAGGAAATACGCTTCTCTGATAAAATTCTTTCCTCAGCTTCGTTTGCTCTAGCTTTGCGAGCCCCATTTCTTATCCATATTAACCCCTTATATCTTACAGGAGGTAGTGGGTGAGGTTTAACTGTGATAACTACAATATCACGGTTCTGGTAAGTTTCCTTCTCAATAAGTATTATTGGACGTGGGATGATCGTGCCATTGTCTCTGAGCTCTCCTAAGCGTCTTAAAATTTCATCTGTTACATGGCTTGGCGTGGATGGCTTTCCTGTTTTATCATCCACACCTAAAATAAGATAAGAATCACCTTGATTATTTGAGAAATTATTGGAAAAAGCACAAATAGCTTCGCTATATTTTGCTATATCATCAAAGCTACTAGATTTCTCCACTTGATTAGATTCCAAGAATGTAGGGCTTAAAATTTTTTCTAATTCTTCTGGAGACATAAATATTTATTTTAATATACAGCTTTATATCATTGTTATGAATTATTCTTTAATCACAAAGCTTAATCATAGTCGCTGAAAACACTGAGAGGAAAATAATTAATACAGTAGCTAAGCTAATAGCTAGTTTCATGCTAAATGGAATAGCTCGATTATCTAATCCTGGATTGTCTTTCCCCATAAAGTAAGCTTTAGCTAAAGGTAAAATGTACATTAGATT